>JBCCEF010000023.1 GCA_039030395.1 Acidobacteriota bacterium | reverse complement strand
CTTCACCGACTTGCCCGACTCCACCTCCTGGAGCACCCGGATGATCTTCTCCTCGCTGTAGCGACTCTTGCGCATATTGCCCTCCTCCTTTCAGCCCAGATTGCTCAAAGTCTACTGGGCCGAATTACGGGGAGCACGTCAGGTGCACCAGTGAAGCTTCTTCGTGTCCTTGCCTTTGTAGACCATGTACAGCAGTCCCTGGAACACCACCAATGCCGGAGGTCGGCCCGATTTGGCGTCATTTTCGGAGGTGATGTTCTGCTCGGTGGACCATCCGGAGTTGACATCGTAGGTGCACCAGTAGAGCTTGGAGTTGTCCTTGCCTTTGTAGACCATATAGAGCTTGCTCCGGTACATGGTGAACGCGGGCTGGTGGTCCGACTTGAATCCATCGTTGGCGCTCAGATTCTCCTCGTTGCCCCAAACGTCCTTGGTCCATTCGTAGGAGTAGAGCTTGTTCTCTCCATCCCAGCGCAGAATGAAGTGGAGAATGTCGTCCGCAGGAGTGACCGTGGTCGAGGGATTTCGCACCGGCTCCTCACGCGACCAATAGGTGTCGTTGACCTGGTAGGAACTGGTGTAGGCGACGCTGTTGCTAGCGGCTTTGTAGAAGCCTACGAAGATGCGGCCCTGGTAGGTCGCGAGGGCCGGGGAGTCGCTGAGCTCGATCTTGTTGTCCGACCCATAGGTGACCGTTTGGACGGAGGAGAAAACGAGATCGGACATGATCACACCTCCCCGTCGCTGTCCGGCAGCAGGGAGTAGGCCAGGGCGTCATAGATCACCTCTTGCCATTCTGCAGGCAGTGTGTTGCCACAATGGTCCTGACGGTCGTTGCAGGTCCAGCTATTGTAGGTGCAGTTGGAGTCGTCGAAGGACGAACCGAGCGGATAGACCAACGAGAAGCCCAGAAAATCGGCTCGGTTCGAGCTGAGCTGGTCGACCATTTGCTTGTGACCCGCCTCGACCCTGGGATCGAGAGTCCCGATGCGATATCGGTTGATGTACGCCTGACCGGTGTAGGGCCGGTAGTCGGGATCGTCGGAAGCGATGTAGCCCGGCAGAAGCCAGATCGCTCCAGGATCGATTTGGCCATAGGGCGAATCCCAGGGCTCCACCAGCATCACGCCGTAGAACCGGTTGCCGTCGGCACCCTGGTCGTAGGTGCGGATCGCATCATCGAACACCACCCCGGAGATGGACGGGTCCAGGCTGCTGTAGGGCGGAAGTTTGCAGTCCCGTGGATTGATGTAGAGCTGCGAGAGATTGTTCATCAGCCGCTCCTTTCCCGACGGCATGGGCATCGTCGCGCAGACCACCTGGCGCGGGTCGTACCCTGTGTTTGCCTTTCATCGAGAAGTGACGCTTTCGACGGTTTCGTTTCTTGGGCCCGGCACGGGTCCTTGATCTGCCGTCGAACAACTCGGGTCCGACTCGCCGCTCTGGGTCGCTTCGGCGGTGGGTTCGGACTGAGCGTGCGCTGCGAGGATCCAGCCCAGGGTGAGCAGCATGAGGATGCCTGGAACGAAACCCTTGCCGAGCCTCTTTCGGCTCATGGCCTCTGCATCGACTCCAGGTCGGAGATCACCAGGAGAACAAGCAGAAGACTTTCGAGTCGATGACCGATGGCACCTTCGATGCGCAGGTTAGGGCCTGACTTTCTTTCCATGCTTGCTCAGAAGCTCGCCGCGATCGCCAGCCCGCCGGACGGTACGAGCCCTACCCTTCCAGGGAACTGTGGCCGTTCTTCGAGGCGGTCCATCGCGTACAATCAACCCATGAGTGCGCCCGTTTTCGGCCCTAGCCGATTTCGACTGCTGATCTCTCTGCTGCTCGTCGGCACCGCCTTCGCCGCCGGGGTGTATGCCGATGATCCGCCGCCGCCGCGGCCGTCGAGCGTCCCCATATGAAGCGGTTGACCCGGCGAGGGTGCGCCGCTCCGGGGGAGTGGCATCGACGAACGGTTCAGCTTTTCGCTGCGCTATATCGACATCGATCTCGATCGCCCACGCTGGCGTTCGACGCTGCATGCCCGGGTGCATCCGCGGCTGCAGCTTGGGGTGGAGGTGAACCCGGAGGCGGACGAGATCGGTCCGCTGGTGACCTGGTTCTTGCTGACCGAGGGCGAAAAGCGCCCGGCGCTGTTTCTCGGCACCAGTTCGGACCGCGTCGGCTCGCCGAAGGGCGAGCAGTCCTACTTTCTGACCGCGGCGAAGGGGCATCCGCGCTGGCCGGTGTCGGCCTATGTCAGCCTCAACTACTCGGAGTGGGACGACGGCCTCAACGTGCCCTTCGGCGTCGAGGTCGATTTCGCAGAGCGCTTCTCGGTGCGCCCGATGTACGACGGCCAGCGCACCCACCTGATGCTCAACTACAAAGGCCGGCGCTACGGAGCTTCGCTGCTTTGGATTTGGCTGGAGCGGGTCGGCTTCGCTTTCTCGACGAGGTTCTGACCCGATGACCAAGAGCTTCCGCACTTTTTTCTGTTGCCTTCTGATGATGCTGACCGGAATCTCGACAGCCTATGCGGGTGAAGGGCATGGGCTCGAGGAACGGACCGGTGAGCGTGCGCTGTGCCCGGTCTGTCGCGTGCACGAAGGGGAAACGAAGGAGGAGGTGGTGGTCGCGGTGGCGCTGTTCGAGGGCCAGGAATTCGGGCTTTGCTCGGAAACGTGCCGCGAAACCTTCCTCGAAGCCCCCGCCAGCTATCTGCCGCCGGTCTTCCCGCGGCCGGCGCCGAAGTTTGTGGTGCTGGGGCTCGACGGTGCGGAGGTTCCCTCGGAGACATACCGCGGCAAGGTGATGCTTCTCGATTTCTGGGCAACCTGGTGTCCGCCCTGCGTCAGGGATCTGCCGAGTCTGACGCGGCTGCACGAGCGCTACGAGGACGATGGCTTGGTCGTCGTGAGTATCTCGATCGACGAAGGCGAGAACGCCGACCGCAAGGTCGCGCGCATGATCAAGCGGCGCAGGGCGCGGCATCCGGTTTTCCTCGACGCCGCCCTCGATTCCGCCTGGGCCGCCTACCAGGTGCGGGTAGTGCCGACCCAGTACCTGGTCGATGCCGAAGGCCAGATCGTGGCCCAGTGGTCGGGCAAGGTCGACCTTGAGGTCGTCGAAGCGGAGATCGCCCGCCTGCTCGCCGCCGACACCGGCTAGGCGCTCGGCGAGCGGCCGCCGACCGACCTTCCCTGTACTGCTCCTCAGTCCGAGTGGGCGAGCCAGCCTCCGAGGTATCCGGACTCGAAGCCCGAAGTGAAGATGAGAGTGCCGAATCCTTGTTCCTGGGGCAGCAGGATGAGGAGGTCGATGGCGTTGGGGTTGCTGGTGTCGCCGGCGTAGCCTCCGACCCACAGCTCGCCTTCGTCGGTGCGGGACAACCGGTAGCCGGCGGTGGTCACCTGGCCGACCACCAGGGACTCGGTACCCAGGCGCTCGCCGGTGGCCGACAGGGTCACCAGCTCCGTTTCGATGACCCGGCTGCCGGCGGCGGCATCCAGGGTCTGGAGCAGCAGCAGTTCGCCGCTCGGCAGGGCGACGAGGTCGCGGCCGAAGGATCGCCTTCCGTTCGGATCGTCGAGCACGGTGGTCCAGAGAACCGCGCCGGTCGTATCGGTGCGCACCACCGTGGCGTGGTTGCAGTTCGGGAGATCGCAACCGGTGATGGCGTAGCCGTCGGCGAGGGGTCGCAGGGAGAAACCCTCGCGGAAGAACTCGTCCTGGTATAGGCGATCCCATTCCGGGTTGCCGTGGGCGTCGAACTTCCACAGGAAGGCGAGGCCGAGGCCGCCGGAGACGTTGCCGGTGGCGACGAAACCGCCTTCGTCGGTGGCGGTGAGGTTGTTGATGTAGGTGGCCACACCGAAGCCGGGGGTGCCGAGGGTCTCGAAGCGGGTGAAGCTTTGGAGGTGACCGGTGGAGTTGGTGAGCAGCACCCAGGGGTCCTCGGGGTTGGTCATGGTGTTGGCGCCACCGGCCAGCGCGTAGCGGCTGTCGGCAAGGCGTATCGCCCGCACGATGGCGGAGTCGACGTCAAGGCCGGCGGTGAAAGTGTCCTCGGAACTCCACAGGGTGTTGCCGTGCGCATCGAGGGCGAGGAGCCAGGGCCGGTAGTCCGGGGTGTCGGGAAAGGCGGCACTGCCGGCGACCACGGCTCCGCCATCGTCCGTGGGCAGGATCGAGTAGAAGGTTTCCGCATCGCCATAAACTCTCTCTTGATGACCTCTCACCGCAAATATCTACGGCGCGGCGCTTTCACCCTCGGGGCGGTGACCGCTGGAGGCTACCTGACGGACTATGCCTTCAATCTGGGGTTGACCCGCTTTCTGTCGGCCCACGAGTACGGGGACTTCCGGGTGGCCTATGCCTTCGCCTTTTTCTGTGGCCTGGCCGTCCTCCTCGGCGGCGACCGAGCGGCGCCGATGGTACTAGCGCCTGCCCTGGAGCGCCGGGAAGGCCTTCGGGTCTGGATGTACCTGCGGTTTTATCTCCGCAACGCCTTGATCCTTGCCGCCGGGATCGCCGCCGTGACCTGGACTCTCGCTCTCCTGCACGTCGGCTCAGCCGACCCCGAAAACCACCATCCGATGGCCTGGGTGGTGATCGCGATTCCGCTGAACGCGGCGGCGGCGATGGTGAGCCGCACGCTGCAGTCGGCACGGCGGCCGGCCTGGGCGGCTCTGCCCTGGCGGATCGGTTTGCCGGTTCTGCAGCTTGCGTTGTTCGGGCTGTGGATCATCGGGTGGGGAGCGCTCCATATCGAGGCGGCGGTGATCCTATCGATCTTTGCCACCGCTTGGATCGCCTTGGCGCAATGGCTATGGGTGCGGCGCCTCGGCTTGGTCGAGATCGGGCCGGCGACAGAGATTCGCCAGTCTCGCCAATGGCTGGCTCAGTCGTTGCCGATGATGGGCTCGTTCTTGGTGGCCTTGGCGCTCAACCAGTCGGACCTTTATTTTCTCGAGGTGCTGGGCGAGGAGAATGAGGTGGGCCACTACGCGGCGGCGACGACCGCCGCCCATCTGCTGATTCTGGTACAGACCACGATCGTCGGGCTGATCGCGCCCCTCGCCAAACCGGCGATGGAGGAGGGGCCGCAAGCCTCGCAGGCGATCTTCCGGCAGGGCCAAGGGTGGATGCTGCGGTTGTTGATTCCCTTCGCCCTTCTTCTGGCGCTGGCCGCCGGACCCGTCCTCGGCCTGTTCGGCGCCGAGTATCGCGATGCCGAAGCTGCGCTGGTGCTCCTGGTCGTTGGCACCTTCGGATGGGCCCTTGCCGCCTTGCCGAGCCTCTGGTTGCAGTACGAAGGCCGTGCGGGCACCGTGTTGGCGATCTCCGCTTCGACCCTGCTGGCCGACTCGATCCTCAATCTGCTTCTGATTCCACGCTTTGGCATGAACGGCGCCGCGGTCGGAACGGCCGTGACCTTGACCCTCGCCGGTGGCGCTCTGCTGATCCTGCAGCGCAGGAGCCATTCGGCCCACCTGGGGAACTCTGCCAGCCGCTGAGGGATCTAAGGAGACATCGAATGCTTCAGAGAGGTGGCGGCCTTCGGACCGCTGGTCTCTCGGTGTCTCACTTGGCGGAAAGGAGAGTGCGATGTTTCCTCAGGGCGACCTTTTGGTGATGATGCAGGAGGGTGGTTGGGTCTTGTGGGCTCTCGGAGCCTTCTCGGTGGTTTGTTTGGCAGTGGCGCTGGAGCGGGTCTGGGTACTGCGTCGGGAGCGGACGCCGATGGCCCGGCTGGTCCAGGCGCTTCGCGGCACGCTGGGTAGCGTGTCTAGGCCGGCGGTGGCGTTGACGGCGGTGGAGCGTGTGGGTGGGGCGTCGGCACGGGTAGTTTTGGCGGGTTTGGAGCGCTACTCCCTGACCTCGGAGGAAATCGAAGCGGTGATGGAGCGTCGGGCGCGCAAGGAGTTGCGACGCCTCACACGGGGTTTGGGCTTGCTCTCGAGCACGGCGGTGACGGCGCCGCTTTTGGGCTTTCTGGGAACGGTGACCGGCATGATCGCTTCCTTTGGGGCACTCGGAGACTACGGGACGTCGAATCCCAGCCTGGTGGCGCAAGGCATTGAGGAGGCGCTCTTGACCACCGCCGCCGGCCTCGCCGTGGCGGTGCCGGTGCACCTCGTCCACGGCTTGCTGGCGAGCCGGGTAGACCGTATGGCCCATGAAATGGAGGATCTGGGGCACCTGCTGTTGGATCTCCGGCGAATGCCGAACTCGTAGGCGACCATCCGGAGAGGGTCACCAACGGTGGCTTGGCGAGCTGCTGAGCGGGCGTTTTGGCGCGCAAAATTGCGCTATGTCGTCAACTGCGCGTGATCTTGGACGGGAGGATGATCAGAGCCGTGGCCGGGTTGTTCGGGCACGACAAGGGCGGACTGGGCGCGAAGGCCGTTGGCGGTTGCGACGAGGTTGAACACGTTGTTGAAAAGCAGCGACATGCCTAGTCCGAAATAGCCCGTAAGCGCGCCGGCAATGCAAATGGAGTTCGGTACCAGGACCAGTCCGAAGCTCTTGCGCACGTTGCGGTTGAGGTTGTCGGAGATCTGGAAGAGCAACTCGAACTTGCCCAGATTTCCGTCGAGGAATACGATGTCGGCGATATCGGTCGCTGCGTCGGTAGCACCTTGCAGGGAAATGGAGCAGTCGGCCTGGGCGAGGCCGGCGGTGTCGTTGATGCCGTCGCCGATCATGGCGACCCTTCGTCCCTTCTCTTGCAGTTCTTGAATGTGGCGTGCCTTGTTCTGGGGCAACACCTCGGAAAAATGGTGTTCGATCCCGAGCTGCTTGGAAAGTGTGCGTGTGGGCGCCTCGTGGTCGCCCGAGAGAAGGTAGATGTCCTCGATCCCTCTCTCTTGGCGCAGGAAGCGGATGATCGCACCGGCCTCTGGCCTGGGGCTGCTGCGCAACTCGATCAGCCCAGCCAGGTGGTTGCCGGAGGCAGCGAAAACAGCGGCGCCGCCGGCGGCATGGATCTCCCGGATGTAGCGCTTCGCTTTTGCGGGAATCGAGATGCTTTCTCCTTCGATGAAGCGTCGGCTGCCGACCCGCCAAGTCTCACCGTCAAGTTGGACGGTGACACCGAAACCCACCTTGTAGTCGGAATCGGAGATGGGTGGCACCGCAACGTTGCGATCGGCCGCAGCGCGGAGGATGGAGCGGGCGATGGGGTGACTGAATCGCTGCTCGGCGCAGGCGACGCGGGCAAGCAGCTCCGATTCGTCAAGCGAAGGTATGAGGGGAATGACTCGGTGGACGGCCGGAACGTCACTCGTGAGCGTGCCCGTCTTGTCGAAGACTACGGCATCGATGTCGCTCAGTTGTTCGAGGACGGCACCTCTCTTGATGAGAACCCCGTTCTTGATCGCCGCAGTCTGTGATGACAGGAGCGCAAGCGGGCCGGCGATTCGGATGCCGGTTCCGAAGTCGGCGTTGATCACCGCCAGCATCGCGTCCGATCCCACCGTCCAGTAGCCCACTCCGCCGAGCGCTAAGGTCGGCGCGACCATCAGGTCGGCAAACCGCTCGGTAAGAGACTGCAGGTGAACTTTGTGCTCGAGCGATTGCTCGATGAGCTGGATCATCCTCGATGCGTTGGTGTCCGCGCCGGTTTGAGTGACCGTCACGTGAAGCTTACCGGTGAGGACGCTCGACATGGAGAACACCCGCTCACCTTCTGTTCTCTCCGCCGGGGCATATTCGCCGGTCAGCGCCGACTGATCCACCAGGGCATTGCCTGAGGCGACGAGACCATCGACGGGGATCTGTTCCCCTGACCGGATCACAATCAAGTCGTCGACGTTCAAATCCGAGACTCTGCACTCGACCTCGCTCTCTCCCTCCAGCCGGTGGGTGAGGTGCGGACGGCGGCCGAAGATCTCCGTCAGCCGGCGCCGCGAGGCCTTTTCCGAAGCGTTCAGCAGAGCGTCGCTGACGTCGACGACCCAGACCATGAAGCTGGCGGAGATCAGTCTTCCACTGGCCACCGCCAGCGCGATGACCGTCGCGTCGAGCACGTCGACCTTCAGCTTCCGCTCCGTGAGGAGCGCGCGTAGCGCTTCGCCAAAGATTCGGCAGGAGACGGCGATGGTCGTGATGAAGCCGACGGTGGCGGCCGCGGGGACGGCGGAACCGGCGAGGGCGATTCCCATCGCGGCGGATGAGAGCGTGAGCCGCAGCGTCGTGGCGTCCGGCACGGGGGTTGACGGAACAAGATCGTCGTCGCCGTTGCCGGTCGCCTCGAGAATGGTGGATTCGAGAATTCGGAGAAGCTCCGAGCGCCGCAGGACCTGATCGTTGTATTTCACCAACACCGTGGCCGTCGTCGGATTCACTGAGTGGCCGGTAACCCCGTCCAGGTGCGCTAGGACCCCTTCGAGTCGTTGGTTGACGGGCGGGTATCGGCCGATGGCGGGATGGAAAACACGGATTCTCCCGGCAGATTCCCGCAGGATCGCCAGGGGAGCGCGGAGCGTTGCGATCGTACGCAGAGAGCGCTTTCGGGAGCGCGGCGGTAGTGCCGCAAGAATGGCTTTCGACTCGTCTGGACCGGGACACCAGTTGGCGAGGAGGTGCTCCATGAAACGCGTTTCGGAGACCCGGTAGCCGTCAAATGTCAGGAGAGCCGTCCCGGTCACCGGATTGACGGCCAGAGTGTGGACCCAGCCGTCCCTGATGAGATTGGCGGTCGCGGGCCCGATCCCCAGGAGCCCTGAATCCGAGAGCCCAACCCGCAATCGTCCGGGTGTGAGGCTTTTCACGGTGAAGTCGCCTGTCTTCATCCGGGTGTCATCCTCGGCCATCAGCATTCTTCGCTCCGCTGCAGGGTCACTGGACGCTCGCCCTGACCTTTGTGTGCGTTCATTACTCGAAGATCTGATGTTACACGAAAACGCTCCAGGGATGATTTGAGCCGGAGTACAGGGTCCGTCCCACTCGCCTCGGTGAATTGCAAGGCGGCCGTTTCCCTGCGTGGACTCGCAAAATATAGAAATATTCGTTTGTTTCAAATAATTTTCTAGAACTAATAACGCTATGTATGATATGGTAAATATGCAACCTCTAGGAATCGCCGAAATAGTGGCACTCGGGCGATCTCGACGTAGAGACTAGCTCGTCCGGCGAGATGGAATATGTGTATATTTGGCATTGAAGATAACTTCAATTAAGGGCAGGGACAGAAATGGATCTCTCAAGAAAAGATGAGGCCCGTGAAGGGCTGCGGCTGTGAATCCCTACGGAAGTATGCAGACCCCACCCTTCGCGCAACGTCGGCAGGACCTGTGGGTTTGACGGTGGGTCCGGTGGACGTCAAGACCGAGCGCCCCGATTGCCGAGCGCTGCGGAAGCCGGCGCCTGATGGTTCGCCGACTCTTCTCCGGCCTGGGCGAGTCAACAGCTTGCAAGATCCGCAGACTCTCATCTTCTACGGTACGGGCAGGCAGGCGACGAACTTGTTGGTGTGCATCCAAAAAAATAGAAACAGGAATCCATGGTGGCCTAGAGAGGTGATAGGGATCAGTCAACCGGATTCGCACGGCCCCTTCGCAAAACGCCTTACCCAGCTCTTTCCGGAGGCTCCATCGCTGCGGACCTGTTTGCCGGGAGGCAGGGTCGACTTTGATCCCAAGCGGGCGATCGCTTTTGTCGCAGCGCCGCCGACGGCGCATCAAGAGGGTCTGCAATGGATGATCGACCACGGGGTCAGGAGGGTCATTCTCGAGAAGCCGCTGGCGGCGAACCGCCGGGAGCTCTCGATCGTGTCTGACCTCATGCGGTCATCGGAGATCGAACTCTACATTCAGGAGCAGTACCTCTACTCCCGACTGCTGGAAGAACTGGTTGCGCTCGTTGCCGATCCGGACGCCTATGTCCGTCGGCGTGGTCTGAGCACGCCGGTTCCGCTCCGCATCGAGGAGACTCACACGGTTTTCTCGAAGGATCGGATCGACGACGCGATACTCGGTAGGCACACCGCAAACATCTGTCTCCTCGAGTTGCCGCACGTCCTGACCATCCTGCACCACGCCTTCGGAAGTCTGAGCTGCAAGCGGGCAACGATCACCGACCTACATCTTAGATCGACCATCCTCAGTTCATATCGGAATGCGTCCATCGTGATGGCCGATGGAGGTGGAGTTCGTCACCGTATTACCCTGTCGAACGTTGATCGATATCGTCGACTCCTAAAGGTCCGCCTGAGCGAGGGGTATGCGGTCGAACTTCACTTCCCCGGCATGCTTCGCCACAGGAACACGGTCTTCAGCTCCCAGGTGACCATCCTGCGCAATGACGAGGCCATCGATCAGCGCATCCTGCCCGACGACCACTTGGCGACCGCGGTCGCCAGCTACTTGGATTGGGACGATCTCAGGGGCACCTACGAGAACTGCTATGAGCCGAGCCGGCTCGTGGTCGAGATCGTCGAAGGACAGACATGATCCCAAAATGCAGCGGAAGCGACCCGAAAAGCGAAACTCTTTCCAGGCACGAGAAGGCTCGTAGGCCAATGCTAGATAGGAGGGCACATATGTTTATTCAATTTAATTCATGGATCTGTCGGGGATCTCTAGCTCTCTTGGCTCTGCTCGCCACCATGGCGTGCCAGTCGGCACAGGTGCAAGCTCCGCCGCAGAGCCCGTCTCCGCCGAACGTCTATGGTACTCCTGTGAAGGCCAGCCAACCTTCCAATGCCGAGCTTGCGTCAGCGCTGACTGAGGCGACATCGGCGTGGCTGACCTCGCTGACGGGTACGCAGAAGACTAAGTGCGTCATTGGATACAGCGATATCCAGCGCACTGACTGGCATTTCATCCCACGCCCATGGCGCAAGGGACTGGCGCTGAGCGAAATGACAGCGGAACAAGAAAAGCTGGCGATGGAGCTATTGCGCGTATCGATCAGTGATCAGGGCTTTGAGAAACTCCACAAGATCATGCTCGAGCAGGGGTTTCTTCGCCTGACGGAGAATCAGAATCCACCGAACTGTTGCGGCATCTACGGCACTCAGTGCGGAAACGGCAGTGGTTGCCCTTCGATCTTCGACGAGCGCTACTACTTCTTCTCCGTTTTCGGCCAGCCGACGATGAGCGGCGAGTGGGGACTCAGTATCGAAGGGCACCACTTCTCGGTGAATTACACCATCGAAGGAGGACAGGTCATCGCCTCGACGCCAACGGCCTTTGGCTCGGCACCGGCGATCATGATCGCGGACAACTACCCTCCGATCAAGAAAGGGACACGTAACCTCGCGCTCGAACAGGATCTAGCAATAGAACTTTACGAAATGCTATTGCCCGACCAAAAGAAGGTGGCGTTGCTGACAAAGGACTCCCCCCGCGACATCATCAACGCCGGCTCGCTCTACCCCCTAGCAGGGTCGCCGGTTGGACTGAGAGCGCGGGAGATGACCCATGGGCAAAGGAAACAACTCCGCTCGCTGCTCGAGGTGTACGCGCACAATATGCCGGAGGCGATCGCAAGAGACTGGATGGCCTCGATCGATGAGAATGGATTTGATGAAATCTACTTTGCCTTCATGGGAACCACGCCCATGGGAGAAAACAAACAGTATGTCGTTCAGGGGCCGGCGGTACTGATCAACTTTTCAAACTCGCAGCCTGACTCGCAGGGAAATCCAGCGAATCACATTCACGCGATCTGGCGAAACCCCAAGGGTGACTTCAACATCGGAAACCCGTTTTATCCGTATTCGCCGAGAAATGTGGCGCCGGAATAGAGTGCTCCCCTGCGTGGTCGCTGTCGCACTTTGGGCGGCTGCAGGATATGGCCAGTCGCAGGAGGAGTGGGAGGGGCAGATTGCCGCTGCGCGTGCCGCATTGAGCGATCGAATCGAAATCGTAGATCAGGTGATCACCGACGACGATCTCGCGCAGTTACGAGCTGTGCCCGAGTTGCGCACCTTGATCATTGATAGCGATAGTCTCATTACGGATCGTGGCATTCCGCAGATTCGTGTGCTCAGAGGCCTCGAGCACCTGCGCATTCGCGGCGCGCAGATTCGCGACGATGGCCTACGTGAACTATGCCGAATCAAGACGCTGCGCATTCTGAATCTCCCCCAAGCTCGTTTTACCGATGGTGGTTTGAATGCTCTGATGGATCTTGCGCACCTTCAGCTATTGCGCTTTGGGAGTCCGGAGGTTACCGACTCCGGCATGGCGACAATCGCACAAATCACTTGGTTGCGCTGGTTGCATCTGATCGATATCCCGATCGGCGACGCCGGGCTTTCCCATCTGAAGTCCCTGCCGAACCTCGAGTCGCTCTACATCGATGGCTCGCGGGTGACTAGCGCCGGCCTGGAAGAGCTGTTCAGAGATCGTCCCGATTTGCATGTGCACCTCAACCAACTGCATCATGATCGCGATCCACGCCGCAACCAACTGCGTCATGATCGCGATCTACGCCGTGATTGAGTCCCAAGTCTGGCCCAGTGTGGGCGGGCGAAGGGTCGAGGCGACTGCTGAGCGGCTCGGGGTTGTGAAGCCGAGCGATCCGGCCCATCTCAGGTACTTCTCCGGGTGTGCCCGGGGACTCCTGGCAAGCCGAAATAGGGCAGTTGCCAGCATGGGGGGAGGAATACGTGCCTGAGACAGGGAGTCTGGACACAGCAAGGACCGGCGCGGCCCTCGAGGCCATCGTAGAGGGGATCCATCGGGGTGCGAGTCCGCTAGTGAGCGAGCCGGCGCTCTTCGACGTTCTGCTGGGCCTGAATGGCTTTGGGCTCAACTGGCTTGACTCTCATGGTTCCCAGGACACTCCGGCGGTTCTGGAAAGTTGGCTATGCGAGTCGGTTTCCACGCCGAATATCGCGACCCTGGGCCGTGTCCTCCGCGGCGAAGTGCACGCGACGTCATGGTTGAACACCGAGAAGCAGCTTGCCAGGCATAGGATTCTGAGTGTATTTCACTCCGTGCTGCTGCGAGATCGCGGCCCGTTGGCGGCCGCCATCGTAGGAGAACTCATCGAAACTGTGACATCTCGAAGCGCCACCGTTACGCTCGATGTCCGCGGGCAATCTCTGGATTTGCTGGAGGACTGGATCCCTCGAGTCCCGGCGGACGTCATCGAAGGTGCCCTACGGCCCGTGGAGGACGCGGTTGGCGGCTTTTCGCCCTGTGTCGAGCGAGACACCGTTGAGCAGCTGATGGAGTGTCACGACACGATCGACCCGCATATCGACGTACCTGTCGCGCCGGTCCTCGATGTGTTGTTCAAGGCGAGCTTGGCGAAAGCGCGCGAAAGAGCGTTCGTGTTGGGCCGGAGGCTAACGAGGGTCTTGCAGCAGGGTTCGTCTCGATTCGGCCCTTGGGCTGACGCGCTCCTGGCGCGAACAGAGGAGGAGAGCGAGCTCCTTCGGAGCGTTACCAAGGGTGTGCTGACGGCGCCTCCCTTCAAGGAGTTTATCGCCGCTAGGCTGCCAAGTCGCTCTTCTTCCGTCGACGACTACGCCGTCAATCGGCATCAGGTGATCTCCGATGGCCTGACCATCCACGAGCTGTGCAGAGTCCTCATCGCGGCGCCCGAGAACGCCTCAAGCGACCGGCGCTCTAGGCAGGTGATAACCTGCTTCTTTAGGCAAGTGCTCGGATTGGGGCAGGCCGCAAATGTCGGTCTTGAAGCTCGCCCGTTCTTCATCGATCACGGCTTCGGTTCTGACGGCGTCCGGCTCGACTGGCCGAGCTACGTTTTCTTGCCGGCCGGCGTGATTTGGGGGAAGGGAGCGGGTGTCGATCTATCGTGCGGCGTCGCCTTTGGTGGAGGAGTAGACCAACGCTCACAGTCAGGACGTGACGGTGCTTACATCGGAGGAAGTTGGTCGTCGACGCTCTATCACGGGCACTCTCACGTCGGCGGAGAGGACCAGTCGCAGGGAGCTGAGTCGAGAGATCGAATCATCCCGTACGGCCTCACCGTGGAGGATGGGCGGCGGCTGCCCTGGGGCCGTTATGTCGAGGCTGAGGACAACGTAGAGGGTACGAAATATCCGGGTGTCCGGACTTTTCGGCTAGCGCCGGAATGCTGAGGGCGAGGGTCGGAGAGGCTCCTTCGAGCGCAGGCCAACACGGAGCCATTCTTCCGGCAAGGCACCGGTCGGCCGCGAGCTTCGCAACGACTCGAGGCGAGGTCGCCACAACAGGAGAAACCAAACGTTGCGAGCGGCCCTCCTCTGCCAGCTCGACGTTGCGGGAATTCGAGAGATGCTCGATATGACGAAGAATTGTTCGCCTGCGGTGCCACCCGATACTCACTGTAACCTGGGCTGTTCGGGCAGCGGGGCGTGATGAGTCGCTCTCTCCACATCGTGCTCATCGGAACCCTGGACACCAAAGGGCATGAGATCGCCTACGTCCGCCGCGTGCTGGAGCGGCTCGGTGCCGAGGTTTGCGTTCTGGACTCAGGCATTCTCGGTGAGCCCGTGGGCGGGTGTGTCGCCGAGGTTCCGCGCGAAGAGGTGGCCTTGGCTGGAGGTCACACTCTCACCGCCCTGCGCAACGCCGGCAGTCGTGGCGTCGCCGTCGAAGGGATGGCGGAGGGTGTACGCGAGATCTGTCTGCGACTTCTGCACGACGGGCGCCTTGAAGGTGTCCTCTGCCTGGGCGGGGCCGAGGGGGCGCTTCTGGGCTCGTCAGCGATGCAGGCCTTGCCGCTGGGGGTGCCCAAGGTTCTTGTGTCGCCGGTGTTCTCAGGAAGACGGACGTTCGGGTCCTTCGTCGGGGAGAGCGACATTCTGCTGTTGCACTCGGTGGTTGACATCTCCGGATTGAACCCACTGGCAGAGGCTGTGTTCAACAACGCCGCCGCCGCGGTGGTCGGTATGGTGCGCGACGCTGGCCAGCCTCCCGCCGGTAGCCGGAAGATGGTCGGGGTCACGATGCTCGGAAACTCGACCCCGGGCGTGACCCGGCTACGTGAAGTGTTGGAGCGTAGTGGGCAGCAGTGTGTTGTGTTCCACGCCAATGGCGTCGGTGGCCCGGCGATGGAGAAGTTGGCCGAGTCCGGTGCGTTGAACGGCGTTGTCGACTACACGCTGTGCGAGCTTTCGAATCGTGCGCTGGGTGGGCTGCTCGCCGCCGGACCCGACCGACTTCGGGTGGTCGGGCGCCTCGGGCTGCCGCAAGTCGTGGTTCCGGGGTGCGTCGACTTTTTCAATCTACGACCGCCTCTCCCAGCACGATTCCACGGGCGACAACAATATCTGCACAACCCGATCTCGATCCTCGTCAGGTTGTCTCCAGACGAGATGGCTGGGCTCGGCCGCAACATTGCGGAACGGCTCAACGGGGCCACGGGGCCGCTTTGCGTTGTGGCGCCGACCGCCGGCTTCTCGATCAATGCTGTGGCCGGCGGCGCACTTTGGGACGCCGCTGGCGACACCGCTTTCATCGAGGCGTTGGAGGATTCGCTTCGGTCGGACATTCCGCTCGAGCGGGTAGATGCGGATGTGAACGACCCTACCTTCGCCGAGTATGTGGCCAGGCGCTTCCTCGAGATGTGCGAAGAGACGGGCGACGGCGCCGATCCCTCGGACGTTCCGCCGGAGGCGTTGCCGGTGTCGTAATTTTTTCTGGAGGATCAGCGTGACCATGGAGTCCAAAGGGCTGAATTCGAAAGCTGGCGTCGATCGCCGAAGGCAGGTGAGAAATTCCCAAGGCACACCTCGCCCGGACCAATACCAACGAAGGATTCTCCGGTATGGCAGCAGGGGTGGCAACGGCATCCGGTTGAAGGCTGCAGTGCCGGGCCGCGAGCGTTGGGAAGTCGATGCGATCCGCGACCGGCCGCAGGCCATCGCCGAGATCGAAAAGCAGCTCATCACCGGTTCCGCGGTTCGTTCGGTCAAGGGCAATCCGATCACAGGCAGGATACTGATCCTGTTCGACCCCGAAGCGGACAGCGACGAGATCGGCACCCGCCTGCGATCCGAAGTGGAGGCGCTGTTCCAGACCCGGCCGGACTTGTTCGCCGGCAACGGCCTCGCAAGCTCCAACGGAGCGGATTCTGGTCCGGACGTCGCCCTCTCGACGAGCGGCAACGATCCCGCCATCGTCGGTGGGGCGAAGCCATTGAAGGTGGTGTCGGCAGCGGCAATGGGGGCGCTGCTGGTATCGCCATTGTGGTTCGGCGCCTCGGTGGTCGCGACCGGCGCCCTGGCCGTCACCGGCATCGTGACGGCCTCGATTTTGCGCAAAGGCTTGCAGCAGCAGCGCGAGACGGTCGGCCTCGCTACCAGGACCGGCGGTGCCGCAAGGGCACATCCGCTGGCCCGCTTCCTCGGCTACGCTTCCCCGTATCGCCGGCAGATCCAGTTGGCGTCCATTTGTTCCGTCGTGAAGAAGTTGTTCGACCTCGCGCCGCCGTTCATTATCGGCGCCGCGATCAACATCGTTGCCAGCAAAGGAAGTACGACCCTTGCGGCCCTTGGTCTGGTGACGGTTCAGTCGCAGTTGTTGTTGCTGGCCGGTGCCACCGTTGTGGTCTTCAGCTTCGAATCGCTGTTCCAGTACTTGAACAGCCGGATGTGGCGGACCATCTCCCAAGAAGTGCAGCGCGACCTGCGCCTGGATGCCTACGCTCGGGTGCAGAACATTGCCCTCGCGAAGCTGGACGAACAAAGCTTGGGCGAGGTTGCCGTGCCCCTGACCGACAATATCAACCAGATCGAATTGTTCATCGACAGCGGCGCGGATTCGATCCTCCAACTGGCGACGAATGCCGTGATGATGATCACGATCTATATCTTTGTCGCACCAGGTATCGCCTGGATCGCCGCGCTGCCAGTGCCGCTACTGATCTGGCGCACGTTCCACTACGAGCGTGTCGCGCGGCCTCTGTATGCCGAAGTGGAACAGCAGGCATCGATGCTGAACAAGCAGATTATCAACAACGTGATGGGCCTTTCGACGATCCGCAGCTTCAGCGCCGAGGACCACGAGATCGCGCGCATCCACGACCTCAGCCAGGCCTATGTCGACGCCAATCGGCCGGCGATCAAAGAGTACGCGGCGTTCATTCCGTCGTTCCGATTCCCGGTGCTGGCGGCCTTCAGCGGGGTCCTGATCGTGGGCGGATTGTCGGCGGCAGCCGGCACGATGACGATCGGTAGTTTCACGCTGGTGCTCTACCTGGTGCAGCGCTTCCTCTTTCCGTTCAAGGAACTTGGGGGATTGGTCGATTCCTACCAGAAGGCGATGGCGGCGATCGAGCGCGTGTTCACTCTCTTCGAGATGCCCGTTGGGCCGCAGAGTGGCACTCAGGTCCTGCCGCTCGAGTCGGTGCGGGGCGAGATCGTTTTCGACCGTGTTTCCTTCTCGTACGACGAGGAGATCGAGATCCTGCGGGACTTCTCGCTCCGCGTCCCCGCCGGTGAGACGGCTGCGGTCATCGGGATGACGGGAGTGGGCAAGTCGAGCATCATCAAAGTCCTGCTGCGGTTCTATGAGTTCGGCAGCGGCCAAATCACGCTCGACGGGCACGACATCCGCTCGCTTCGTCTCGGTGATCTACGCGGCGCCATCAGCCTGGTCAGCCAGGATCTCTTCCTGTTCGAAGGGACCGTCTACGACAACATTGCCTACGGCACTTTCGACTGCACCGAGCAGGACGTTCATGAAGCGGCCCGTATCGCCGCCGCCGACGGCTTCATCCAGGCACTACCTAATAGCTACCGGACACTGATCGGTGAACGCGGTGCCAACCTCTCCACCGGGCAGCGTCAGCGGATCTGTCTCGCGCGCGCGGTTGTGAAGCTGAAGCAGGCACCGGTCTTCATCCTCGACGAGGCGACGTCGTCGGTGGACAGCGAAACCGAGGCGGTAATCCAAAAAGCGCTGACCTTGCTTTCACACGGGCGAACGACTGTAATCGTCGCCCACCGGCTGTCGACCGTTCGCGACGCGCATCAGATTTACGTTCTCGGAAGCGGTGGGCGCATCCTAGAGCAGGGAAAGCACGCTGACCTCTTGGCAATGGATGGCTACTACGCTCGGCTGTGGCGGGTTCAGAGTGACAAGGCGGCGATGGAGCTGAGCACGGAGTTGCCGTCAACGGCTCGACCAGAGTAGTTGGTAGCCAGTAGTGCGTAGCCGACGAATTCAGGTATGCGTGCCGAACCGCCGGTGGCCCTAGCCCTAACTGCCGGGGCCTAGCCTCCGGTGGTTCCCCGACGTTCTCTTCCCGAAGGCTCCCGGTCGGCTCGATTGTCGCGCCGTTTTTCTGAGACTTGGCTCGGAGCCGCTGGGGGCGCGACAGAAGAGAGCCTTCAAGCCGGCATTGATGAGCACAGCCTCAGTTGCCGGTCCGGTGGGGGGGCGGCAAAACGGTCCTGCGTGGCAAAGATCAGGCTTTGGCCGATTTCGACGACTTGGACACCTTCTTGGCTGGCGGTGTGACTTCGCTCGTCGCCTCTGCTGCAATGTCCTCGACTTCTTCCTTGATTTCAGCCGCCAACTGGCCCACTCCGTTCACCAGGTAAACACCTCCTTTGACCACTTCTTTCACGAGTGGACGCAAGAGTGGGTAGACGAATGGACCGACGGCAGCGCCCGCTAAGAGATAGATTCCTTGTGACAACGTGAACATTGTGTCTTACCTCCGGACTTCAAAGACGGCGCGGCACATCCTCGTCTCTCGGTCCCTCATTGATTATAGTAGATAAGTAGTTGCCGCTAATTCTCAGTATAGCACGATATCGTCAAAAAGATAAATCGAAAAAATTCAAGCCTCCAGGCTTCCGAGTTGGGTCGTTGTCGGTCTACAGAAGCACGAGGTGAGGTGCGATCCCGGAGCTGGCTTGGTCTTTCTCACGCGATCCGGCGGTTGCCGAAGGCCTCTACACGACACCGTTTGTAGGTTTGTTGTCCTGCTGTAATAGGAGTATTTTGGGGGGAGGCAGTGACTGAACTGGCGTCGAAAGCTAGAGCTGCGAGGGTTGGCTCTGGGCAAGCCGTCTCCAACGGAGGGGGCCGTATTGGGCGGCAGGGGACTGGCGCAGGGAGGTAGGTGGCACACGGCACGGCGAGACGCTGATAGCCTCCGCCCATGGTTCTACTCCTCATCTATGTCGGTGGCGCCCTGGCGATCTCGTTTCTTTGTTCGGTGCTGGAGGCGACCCTGCTCTCCGTTCGGACCGTCGAGCTGGTCGAGCGAAGCTCCCGCGGCGACCGCGGCGCGGCTCTTCTGCTGGAGCTGAAGCAGAAACGCCTGGACGATGCGATCGGTGCGATTCTCACCCTCAACACCATCGCTCACACGGTGGGCGCCGCCCTCGCCGGCGCCCAGGCGGCAGTGGTCTTTGGGGAGGCGTGGATCGGCGTGTTCTCCGGTGTCCTCACGCTGCTGGTGTTGCTGTTCACGGAGATCATCCCGAAGACCCTGGGGACGATCTATGCCTCGAGCCTGACCGGCTTTGTGGCCCGAACCACACAGTTTCTGACCCGCCTCCTCAAGCTACCGCTGTGGCTGATCGGTTTCTTGACCCGGCGCCTGGTCTCCAAAGGGCACAAGCCGCGGGTTTCCCGCGGCGAGATCGCGGCGCTGGCCGCCTCGGCGGTACAGCACGGTTCCCTGGACGAGGCCACCTCGAAGGTAGTGACCAATGTTCTCCGCCTCAAAGAGGTCCGGGTGGAGGAGGTGATGACCCCTCGCACGGTCGTTGTGATGCTGCCCGAGACCACAACCCTTGCGGAGTTCTTGAAAGACAAGGATGCCGGGGTCTTTTCGCGCATTCCGATCTATCGGGAGAACCGCGACCGGGTGGCGGGACACATTCTGCAGCGGGAGGTGCTGGCCGCCGCCGCCCGCGGTGACGATCCCGCCACTCCCCTGTCCGCCTTTTCTCGGGAATCGGTGTTCGTGGCGGAGTTCGAGTCCGTGGAGAAGGTGCTGCAAAGGATGATCGAGACCCGCGAGCACATGGCCCTGGTCAACGATGAGTTCGGTGGCTTGGCCGGCCTGGTGACCCTGGAGGATCTGGTGGAAACCGCCTTCGGGGTCGAGATCCTGGACGAGACGGACCGGGTGTCAGATCTGCGCGAAGAGGCGAAGAAGGTCGCCCGCGAGCGATACGAGCAGACCGTCCCGGAGTAGCCGGTTCGGCGGCGAGCTTCAGGGGGCTCCGCAGCGGCTTCGCGGATCGCAGATCGTTTTCCAATCCCGCTGAGGCGACAGTCCGGCGCTAGCAGTCCCGCCGCCGACCACCCGCAGGGTGGTGGTGGTGAGGGTCCAGGTGGTGTCCGCGAAGTCGGCGTCTTCTTCGACTCGCGCCTGGGTTCGCGTGGCCGGGCGCAGGTAGCGGTCAAGAGCGCGGAACAATGGGCTGCGCGGAGCGCTGGATCCGGAGCGGCTGTCGGCCGTCGCGGCGAGGAGATGCCAGGCCACGGGGTTCGATTCCTGGGTGCCGAAGACCATGACCTTGTCCTGGACGTCGAGGGGCGGCCGAGCCTCGAACAGGGTGTCGCGGAAGATGTGCTCACTGCCGGGTGCGAGCTTGACCTGGCGGTGGGAGTCCGGGCTTCCGACGGCGGAGGATGCGCCGTCCGGGAAGGTCGCGATGCCGCCGTCCGTCGACAGCACCAGCCCGCCGACCAGCAGGGGGAGGGGCGATTCCGCGCTGAGGCGAACCTTGACGTGCCACCGCTGGCATAGGGGAATCGCCTGCTCGCCCCCGGCTGCCGCTGCCCGCCATTCGCCCCGCGCGCAGATCGTTTGGCGGTTCGCCGGCACGAGGGAGACTTCCAGAGTCTCCTGGTCCCGAAAGTCGTCGCCGCCTTCGCCCTGGAGCGCCAGCAGAGCCTTCTGCCGGGCGTGGCGCCACAGGCTTGCGGCGACCTGGCGGGCGAGGCGAGAGCCTTCTGCTCTATAGGTCTCCCGCAGGCGGTGTGGGCCCCACAGGCCGAGATCGCCGGAGGGCTGGCGGGACAGCTCGAAGTCGCCGGCCTGTTCGGTCAACTGCACCAGCAGAGCCGCTTCCGGATGGCCGGAGACGGCGGCTCGGAGGCGTTCGGCATCCGCCCTCGGCACGCCCCCGGGTTCTCTGGCGGGGCGAATCCGTACGCGCAACTCCACGAAGTCGTCGCTCGGCCGGACCAGGACGGCGAGATCTCCCTCGCGGATCTCGGAAGCGCCGGCGGGCGTCGCGATGATCTGAGCGGTGACATTGAGGGCGGTGCTGTTGAAGGCGGTGACGGGCTCTTCGGATCCTCCGTCCCCCGAACCCAGGACGGTGACGGTGGCTTTCGACCCGGCGGGATCCCGAACGGCCCGGGCCGTGCTGGCGCCATCGTAGATCCGCAGCTCCGCACCGGCGCCCATGCCCGGCAGCGGCGGCCCGGCGAGGAGCAGCCGGGGCTCTACCGCGGTGACTTCCCAGGCGGTGGGGCGGCGGCGGCTCCGGTCGGCGAAGACCATGGAATCGAGGTCGCCCTGAAAGTAAGGGATCTGGTGGCTGCGGGCCGCCACCAAAGGTCGGATGCGCCGCGCCGCCTGGGCGTAGCTCAGGGGTTGACCGCCATGGGCCGAGAGGACCTGGAGGAGGGCGTCGGTGAAGATGCCGGAGCCGGCCCGCTCCAGGGCCGGGGTGTTGTCCGAGGCGGCAGAGAAGGTCACCACTCCCGGCAGGTCCCGGGGCAGCCAGCTCGCGGCACTGTCGTCGCCGATGTCGCTTTCCCGAGATGTATCGTCCCCGGCGACGAGGACGTGATCGCGCGCCACCGCCGGTGGCTGAAAGCGCGCCGTGAAGGCGTTGCCGGTGGCTCGGGTGGCAGAGGCCGAAGTGCAGGAGTCGAGGATCACCGTCACCCGCTGGGTGCGCCGGTGGAGGCGGGTGAGAAGGCGATGGAATTCATCGTCGATGAGGTCGCCGACGTCGCCGGTGCGAGCGTCGTGAAAGAGCAGGGTTTCGTCCTGTCCGTCGGATTCGTCGCCGTTTTCGTCCGGAGTCTGAGCGCCGTGGCCGGCGAAGTAGATCACCGCGACGTCGCCCGCCTCGGCGCGCGCGATCAGTCCCTGTTCGAAGGCTTGGCGGAATCCGGCGGTGGTGGCTTGCTCATCGAGCAGCAGGCAGACATTCGACCGCGGAAAGCCGTAGCCGCTCGCCTCGTCGGTCAAAAGCTGGTAGATCCGCTGCGCATCGTTCGGCGGTCCCGGAAGATCGCTCACCGATGGGTTGGCGTATTCGCCCACCCCTACCACCAAGGCCAGGCGGCGGATGCCATCGGACGCCACCGCCGCACCCTTCGGGCAGTCGGAAGTGGGCCGCGCGCCGGTCTGCGCCGGGGGATCCGGTGCCGATGAGGCGCCCGGCGAGCAAGCCGCGGTGAAGAGGACGAAGGCCGCCGCCGCGAGGGCTTCGAGGGCGGTCCTCACAGCCAGTCGCCGGTGAGCTGGAAGCCGGCCCAGTAGTAGGGGTCGCGGAAGTCCGAGTTCTGCAGCAGGTCGAGTTGCGCTTGCCGCAAGGCCTCGTCCTTGGCTTTGCCGGCCAGCAGATGTTCGTAGAAGGAGATCATCAACTCCGCCGTCGCGGCGTCGTCCACCCGCCAGAGGGAGGCCAGAACGGAGCGCGCACCGGCCGCCAGGAAGGCGCGGCTCAGGCTGACCGGGCCTTCGCCGCCGCGCTCGCGGCCGACCGCCGTTTCACAAGCCGAGAGCGCGACCAACTCGGCGTCCAGCGCCATTTGGTCGACGATCTCCCAGCCTTCGAGGATGCCGTTGTCGGGGTCTCTGGCGTCGGGGCCCTCGGCATGGAAATCGGCGAGGCTGAGGGCGAGGAAGGAGTGCTCCGGCTGCATCTCGTTAACGAAGCCGTGGACCGCGAAGTGCAGGATGTCGGCCTCGCCGGCCTGCTCTTTGGCGAGTTCTTCGGTAGCGCCGGCTCCGAGGTGGATGGAGGCGTTCCGCGAGCCCCGCTCGAACATCCGACCGATCTGCTGTGCCTCCATCTCGGAGCCGGGGAGCGGTACGAGCTCACCGTCGAAACCACGGTCCGCCGCGGAGCGGACGGCCACCGGTAGAGGCTGCTTCTGACCGGCTGATCCGGAGCGCTCGTAGGCAGGGTTCGCGAAAGCGGTGAGACGCCCCGCGAGGGGCTCCCCGGGCTGCCGCGCCCGGCGCAGGATGAAGGCGCGATAGGCGGCAGCGGAGGGAGCAAAGTAGAGCGGTCTCCACTGCACGAAGAACTGTTCTTTGTCCTCGTCGAGGGGGCGGCGCAACGAGGCGAAGGGTAGCCGGTAGAGCGGCCCGTCCGGCACGATCAGCACTCGCTCGGCCCGCTCGATGTCCGCCGCCGCCGGCGCGATCAGCAGGTCGTAGAGCCGCCGCTCCGCCGCCGCCCTGGAGAGGGCGTCCGGCTGATCGAAATCTTCGATCTCGGCGACTCCCCGCTGGAGGCCGGTGGTTTGCTCCAGCAGCCGGTCGAGGTCTTCCGCCAGCGCCGTTCGGCCGATCGGCGCGCGGTGTTTCTTCACATCGCCGGTGGGCGGCACCACCAGCAGGTCCGTGTGGTCGGAACCCACCACGAAGTAGAGCATCACCAGGCTCGGGTCGAGGTGCGGCTGGAGCTCCCACAGATAGGTGGGCATGGAGGCCACGTCGTGGGCGTTCCAGGCTTGGTTCAGGAGGTCTCGCCGGTCCCCATGGAGGCGTTCCCGCTCGTTGTGCAGGGAGGCAAATCGTGGGTCGTCCTGCGGCAGGCGATCGAGGGCTCGGGTGAGAGCTTGAAGCTGGAAGATCACGGCCTGGATCTCCGCGCCGGAGGTCGGTGGGTCGTCGGAGAGCGGCGCCTGGAATCTTCGAACCTGCTCCGGGACCAGGGCGTTTTGCTGCTCCGGCGATCCGTGCCGCAGGATGCGGGTGACCAGGCTGAGGTCGCCGGAGCCGTAGAGCCGTGAGCGCTCGGCGACCTCGAGACCCGATCGGGTTGAAAGCTCGAGAATATTGTCGAAGTGAGCGTGTTGATCGGCGGCGACCGACGACGACCAGCGCCCTGCGCGCTGGCCGAAGGAGCGCGCCCAGTTCTCCTCGCGACCGGAGAACAGTTCTCCCAGGCCCGCGGCGCCGGCCAGGCCCATTTCGGCCAGGCGCTCTGCGGCGCCGGCGTCCGCAAAGCGGCCGGAGAACGCTTCGGCCAGAATGGCGGCCGGGCTGTCGTCCGGCGGCGGCTGCGCGGCCGTGGGTTGGGCCGCTACCGGGCGAAGTGCCTCACTGTCCCCGGGGCCCTGCCGCCGCGCTTGCTGAAGATCCCGCTCGGCGATCTGGACCCAAGCTCCGGGAGTGCCCGCGGCCTGTCTTCTTTTCTCGAGGATTCGTTCGAGCCGCGCGATCCCTTCGGCCTCGTTCCCCAGGGCGAGGTCCAGCCGGGCCACGGCGCGATCGACGTCGAGGGCGAAGAGCTGGAAGTCGTCCAGAATCTCTGTGTGCTCTTCAAGCTGAGTGGCGATCCGCCGCCGGGCCGCTTCGAGTTCTCCCAGTCCACCGAGGTGGCGCGCCAGGGAGATGGGTGGTTTGCCCCAGGCGAGGACCGGCGAGGAACGCAGGTCGAGGCCGAGGAGGCGATCGAAGATCGCACTGCCGCTCTCCAGATCGCCGGAGCCGGTGGCCGAGCGGATCCAGCGGGCCATCGCTTGCAGCGTGCGGGGGTCGCTGTCGCCGTGGGCCTTGCGCAGGGCCTTGACCTCCTGCTCCGGACTGCGCGTCTGTACACCGGCGGCTGAGGAATCCTCGCCGGAGGCACCGCCGTCCACCCCACCGCAGGCCGTCGTGAGGAGCGCAGTCAGCAGCAGGAACGTGAGCGCCAGGATGTGGAGAGTGGACAAAGAGGGGGTGACTCGGTTGCTAGACATTTCGCCTCCAAGCTGGCGGTCGTGGGTGCTCTGATCGGGTGGAACGTTGAACGCAAAAACGTTCCGTCCACTAGGCTTTCAAGCGAAAAGGACCGCTTTGGCGGACCACTCCGGGCCGGCCGAAGGCTTCGAATTCCCTCAGTTCGGAGCCGAAGCGTATCGCCGAGTTCCGGATCTTGGGGTTGGGGCTGCGGCGAAAGCACCTGTAGAGTGTGAACCTGCTATTCGCTTTCGTGGAACTGAAGATTCGGGAGATTCCGATGCTCTTACGCTGTTGCCTGGCAGTTGTTCTCAGCTTTTCTCTTGTCCATGCGGCCTCGGCGCAGGTCGAAACGGTCACCCCCGACGATCCCAGCGGTTGGTTGATCGGCCCCTTCGGTGCGCCGCCGCCGGTCGAGTTCGTGGACGGACCGGACACCCCGCCTTTGGGCAGCGGCAGCTACCGGGCGGCGATCGTCGATCCCGCGTCGAAGATCATCCTGCTGCGCAACGAATTCCACGATCTGCCGCTCAGCGATCTCACGGCCTTGTCCTTCTGGACCTATGTGGATCCGGTCGCCAGCAACACCAACAACTGGTACGTCAATCTGTACCTCGATGCGGACGGCGACGGGGTCTACGAGACTCGGCTGGACTACGTGCCACCGCCGGCGCAGGTGGCCACCGGGATGTGGCAGTTCTGGGATGCCTTCCTCGGCGTGTGGCAGATCAACACCGGCGGAAGCAGCACTCTGGCGGATTTCCTGATCGCCAATCCGAATGCCCGCATCAACGCCTTCAACCTTCCGGAGGGCGGCGCCCTACGCTGGAACATGGGGGACACCGCGAGCAGCTACGTCGGTTTCGTCGGCAACCTGGACGGCGTGCGGGTGGCGGTGAACGGTGTCGGCGACGTGACGTGGGATTTCGAGCGGACGGGTGTACCGATCCAGGCGATCCCAACTCTCGACGCCCCGTTTCTCGTCGTCCTTGCGGTTCTGTTCCTGATGGTGGGGACATGGCGCCTGCGGCGTCGCGTTTCCCGATCCCGCTGACCCCCACGGACCGGCCACCCGAAGGCGCCACCACCCGAAGGTGTCAAGGGAATGGTGCTGCCACGCGAAGGTGCCAGGGGAATGTTGCTACCTCGCGAAGGTGCCAGGGGAATGTTGTTTAGGTGGATGGTGCTACTTCGCGAAGGTGCTGCCACGCGAAGGTGCCAGGGGAATGTTGTTTAGGTGGATGGTGCCGAGAGTGCGAAAACCCGGTCGCGAGGCCGTCCCTTCGTTGGGAGCCGGCGGTTCCATGGATGTCAAAGCCCAGGGTCCCGTGGATCTCAAAGCCAAGCGAGGTCCACGATGTTGCTAGCAAGTTCATTGTTTCCAAGAGCTTCGACGTTCGTCACGAGCAGCATCTGGGTTGCTTTGCTGGTGGTCCTGACCGTGCCCGTGGCCACCGTTGACGCCCAGGAGGTGCCGCCGTTCAAGGTGCACTTCATCGATGTGGGCCAAGGGGATGCGACGCTTTTCGAATTTCCCTGTGCGGCGATGCTGGTCGACGCCGGAGGGGAGAAGAACCCGAGATTCAACAGCAACGAGACGCTCGTCGAGTACCTCCAGGTTTTCTTCGCGGAGCGCCCGGAGCTGGACCGCACCTTGAGGCTGGTCGCTCTCACCCATCCGCACCTGGACCACACGCGCGGCATCGAACCGTTGTTGCTGGCGGGGATCCGAGTCGAGAACGTGGTGACCAACGGCCAGACCGTCGGTTCCGGTGGTCGAGGTCAGGAGGCGTTGCAGACCTACGCCCAGCAGCCTGGACGAGCCGCTCGCGTCGTCGAATTCGACCGCCTGTCCGATGTGGCGCCGCAGAGGGATGAGGTGATCGACCCCATCGATTGCCGGCAGGGGTCGTCGCCGCACGATGTCGACCCAGAGATCGAGATCTTGTGGGGGTACCTCAAGGAGGATCCGGGCTGGGGGTACGAGGTATTCGACGGCGAACGAAAATATCACTTCAGGGACCAGAACAACCACAGCTTGGTGATCCGAGTTGAATATGGAGACGCTTCGGTCCTGCTCACCGGGGATCTCGAAGAGGTGGCCATCGAGGATCTGGTGCGACGCTACCCGCAGGATGAGCTGAAGTCCGATGTGTATCAGGTGGGGCACCACGGCTCCGCCAACGGCACCACCCGAGCATTGCTCGACCGGATCCGGCCCAAGGTTGCGGTGCTCTCCATGGGGCCGAGCGATCGCAAGTGCCGGTTTTGGTGGAGCGGTGGCTGCTGGACCGCTTACGCATTCGGGCATCCGCGCAAGGGGGTGGTCGAAATGCTGGAAGATGCCGTTCGGCTCCGGCGCGGCTCGCCGCAAACGGAACCGGTGGCCCGTAGGGCCAAGCGATTCGAGCCCATGACTCTGAAGAAGTGCATCTACGGCACCGGTTGGTCCGGCACGGTAGTGCTGTCGCTGGACAAGACCGGCTGGATCGAGCTGGTAGAGCCCGCGGACCAACCCTGCGGCGCGGCCTCACCCGCCGCAGACTCGGGCTGAACCGGATGCCTCAGCCTCCCCGCTTCGGCCCGTATCCCGAAGAAAATCCAGCAGCTCTGCACGTGCCTCTTCGACCTCCGGCGAATCCGCGGCCATGGTCTCGCGGCGGATGTCGAGGGCGCGGCGGAGGAGGGGCTCGGCCTCTTCCACCCGCCCCTGGCTGCGGTAGAGGCGGCCGAGATTGAGCAGGGTGTAGGTGATGAACTGGCCGCGCGGGCCGCTGTGTTCTTCGATCTGCGCCAGGCTTTCGAGGAGGACGGCTTCGGCTTCTCGATCTTTGCCTTGGGCGGTGAGGGCGCGGCCCAAGTCGCCGAGGGTAATGCCGTGGAACGGGTGGGACGGGACGAGCGTTCGTTCTTGATCGGCTCGCAGCTCGCGGAAGTCCGCCTCGGCGCCGGCCGCATCTCCCTGATCCAATCGCAGGCTGGCCAGGTTGTGCCGCAGGCTGATGGCGGCTCGGGAGTCGGCGCCGGCAATCTCCGCGACGATCGCCAGGGCGTCTTGCTGCAACCGTGTCGCCTCCGCCAGCTCACCGAGGCCGACATAGCTCGCGGCGAGGGTTTGCTGGGTCAGCGCCACCTTGAAGGAGTTCGGTCCGAGAAGGGTGTTGTGGCTGCGGATGGCCTGCTCTAGCAGGGGGATGGCGGCTTCATGTTTGCCTTGGTTGATGTAGGCATGGGACAGCGACTCGATCACCTGGACGTGTTGAAAACTCTCTTCTTCGAAGTGTTGGCGGGAATGGTCGAGGGCGCGCAGCAGAACGGCTTCGGCCTCCTGAAACTCACCGTGCTGCAGCTTGGCCTGCCCTAGCAAGCAGAGAAGAAAGGAGAACTGCCCGGGATCGGGTCGGTCGAGGGCTTCCATGACCACCAAGGCCTCGGTTGCCAACCGGGCGCTTTCCTCGGCCTGACCGTTGGACAACAGGACGTTGGCCAGTCCCGCGGCAGCAGTGGCGATTCGCTCATGGCCGGCCGGCAGGACGTCCCGCCGCAGGGCGAGGGTTTGGCGCAGCGGCTCGATCGCCTCGGGGGTCTTGCCGGCTTGATAGAGGAAGTCACCATAGGTGCCGAGGACGTAGGAATGCTCCAGGCGATGGTCTCCCGGCGCGTTTTCGGCGATTCGGAGGGCTTCCTGGAGAATGTCGTCCGCTTCGTCGAAGAGTTCCAGGTGGCTGTAGATCTTGCCTACCGCGGCGAACAGCCGGGCCCGGCCGCGGAGGTTTTGGGACGACGGGTCGCGAAGTTGCCCGAGGCCCCGCTGGAGGATCTCGAGGGCGGTGAGGTCGCGGCCGGCGGCGCCGCTGAGGTTGGGATCCGACACGTCGAAGAGGTCGATGAGGAAATCTTCCACCGCGACGGCTTCCCGGCTCCTCGTCTCGGCGATCTGGCGCTGCTGTTCCGCCCGCTGGGCGGCGGCGAGGGTCTGGTCCCGTTCGCGGGCCAGGCGGATGGTGAAGCTGATGACGAGAAAGGCGATGAGGAGCGCGGTCCCGACGGTGGCGGCGACGGGCAGGGCGTTGCGCCGGATGAACTTTCCCAGTCGATAGTGCCAGGTGTCCGGGCGGGCGGAAACCGGTAGGCCGGCGAGGTAGTTGTTGAGATCGTCCCGCAGACGGCCGACGGACTCGTAGCGCCGGCCGGGTTCCTTGCGCAGCGCTTCGAGCACGATGGTGTCGAGGTCGCCGCGCAGTTCTTGGGCCGACGGCAGGCCCGGGGCGACGTCCTTGGCCGGTAGGAGAGCCCGCATCTCGCTCGGTCGCGCGACGTCCTCCTGGCAGATCGCTCGCTCCGCCTCGGCCGCCGTGACGGTACGCACGTCATAGGGCAGGCAGCCGGCAAGCAGTTCGAAGGCGAGCATGCCGAGTTGGTAGATGTCCGAGGCGACGGTGATGGCTTCTCCTCGCACCTGTTCCGGGCTGGCGTACTGGGGCGTCAGATAGTTCGCCGAGGTCAGATCCTGAGCAGGCGCTTCGGTTTGCCCGGCGGATGGGGCCAGGAGCTTGGCGATGCCGAAATCGAGCAGCTTGATCTGGCCGTCGCCGGTGACCAGGATGTTCGATGGCTTGAGATCCCGATGCACCACCAGTTGTCCGTGGGCCGCCTGGACGGCTTCGCAGACCTTCGACACCAGGCCGAGGCGGGCTTTCAAGGCGAGGCCTTTGTCGCGGCAGTAGCGATCGAGCGCCAAGCCGTCCACGAATTCCATGACCAAGAAGGGGTGGCCCTCGTCGGTGACCCCGCCGTCGAGCAGCCGGGCGATGTGGGGGTGCTCCAGATCCGCCAGAATCTGCCGTTCCCGGGCAAAGCGCTCCTGGGCGGTGCGGTCGCCGCCGAAGGAGAGGACTTTGATGGCGACTCGCTGGTCGAAGTGACCGTCCGCCCGCTCGGCGAGGTAGACCACCCCCATGCCGCCGCGGCCGATCTCGCGCAACAGGCGGTACCGGCCGAGATCTGCGCCCGGCTGGAGGGGCGATCCGACCGTCAGGTGCCGCAGGAATTCGTCATCGATGGCGCCACCGGGCCGTAGCAGGGAATCCGTTGCGTCGGCCGCCGCCAGCAGGGAGGCCACCTGCTGGCGCAGACGGGAGTCCTCGCCGCAGGCCTCCCGCAAGCGCCGGGCGCGGCGATCCGGCGGAAGATCGAGCAACTCCGAGAGGAGTCGGTCCGCTTGCCGGTCTCTGGCACTCGGTTCCTCCGGTGGCCGGCGATCAGCCATCGGCCTGTCCTCGCCCCGGTTCGGCAGGGCTCAAGAGCTGGTGCAGCCAGGCTTTGGCCCGCAACCAGTCGCGGTGCACCGTGCGCGGCGAGATGCCGAGGGCTGCCGCGGTCTCTTCGCGCGAAAGGCCGGCGAAGAACCGGCACTCAACCACCCGGCACATCCGCTCGTCCAGGGCGCGCAGACGATGGAGGGCCTGGTCCACGGCCAGCACGTCCCGGGCGTGGCGGGCGTCCGCATGGAGGGAATCTTCCAGGGTTTTCGGCCTTTGGCCGCCGCCGCGCTTGGCGCTCAGCCGGCGGCGCGCCGTGTCCACCAGGATGTGGCGCATGGCGTGCCCCACCACCCCCAGAAAGTGCGATCGTCCGTCCCACTGGGGGTTTGTCTGCTGGGCGATCTTGGCGAAGGCCTCATGGACCAAGGCGGTGGTGTTGAGGGTTTCTCCCGGCCGCAGGCGGCGGCGCTGGAAGTGCGCGATGCGGTGGAGATCTCCATAGAGCAGCGCCACGAAGTCTTCGAAGGCGCGGGGCTCCCCTCGCCGATGGGCCTCGATGAGGTCGGTCACGGAACGGGTTTCGCTGGGCCTTTGCATACACCTCTCCCATCCGTTCAGCCTCGCAAGAAAAGCACCATCAAAAGAGAAGGTACGAGTGTATCAACGCAACGGGATACTCCAGACAAGGTGCAAGTCGGGCGATCTAAGCGGCATCGTCCGCTGGATCTCGACCGCTTTGGCAGGTTCTCTCCCGCTTTCTCGTGTACGGGAGTAAGGAGCGGATGTTGCCCATGAACTTCTAGAAAACCGTTCCGAAACCCGGCGAACCGATCCCTCGGTATGCCGCTTCTGGAGGAAAGATCCATGAGAAGGATTTCATTACTCGTTTCAGGTTTGACCCTCGCGGTGTTGTTCTCGGTCGGCCCGGCCGCTGCCAAGACCATCACCGTCAACTCGCCGCTAGACAACAATGTGACAAACGATGGCGACTGCACGCTGCGCGAGGCGGTCCAGTCCGCACAGAACGACAACATGAACCAACCGAACCAGGACTGCGCCTGGGGCCAAGGTCCCGATGAGATCGTCTTCAGCTCGGCGGTCGGCAGCGCCGTCACCCTCAATACGCAGGTTCACCTGAGCTCCGACCTGGTCATTCGAGGCCCGATGACCATCAAGAGCGCGGGATTCGAGCGCCTCTTTCGAATCGGCGGCAAGTTCAACATCGAGTTCCGAGATCTGGCCCTCGAAGATGGCAACGAGTCGGGGGCTGGCGGCGCCATTCTCATCGCTTCGCCGGCCGCTCAGGTGGACATCGTCAATTGTCGGTTCCGCGGCAACGTGGCGGAAGGGCTGGGCGGCGCCATCAGCAGCGCCAACGCGAAGGTGACCATCAAGGACTCGGAGTTCGCGGTGAACAAGAGCGCTTCGAGTGGCGGCGCGCTGCACGGCAGCAACATGTCGATCTCGAACTCGAGTTTTGAAAGCAACATGGCGGATCTCGGAGGAGGCGCTCTCTTCTGTGCGAGCGGCAGTTCGAGCCAGCCGGTCCTCATCGAACGAACGTACTTCGCGACGAATATTGCCTGGGGCAAAGTCTCGAACGGGATACAGACCGGTGGCGGCGGAGCGATCATGAGCAATTGCTACCTCGAGGTGTTGAACAGCGAGTTTCAGGCCAACATGGCCTTCGGTGTGGTCGGTGGAGGCGCCCTACTGCACGGCTCCGCCGGCGTCGCGACCATCACCCGCAGCCTCTTTCAGGTCAACAGCGCCGGCTGGGGCGACGAGCCCTCCGGCGGCTCCGGAGGGGCGATTCTCGCGCGCGGAGAGCTCCATCTGCATCGCAGTGTCCTCACCGACAACGTGGCCCGAGGAGGCAATGGCGGTGGCGGCGTCTACTTTGAGAATTCCCAGGGAAGCTATGTCGTGAACAGCGCCTTCATGTGGAACATCTCCCAGTTCGACCAAATGCATGCGCTGCGGGTTCGCCCTCAAATGCCTCGCAGTGGCGGCGCCATTGGAATCTATGGCACCAGCGAGGTGGAGTTGATTCATACCAGCCTGGTCGGCAACTACGGCAGAAGTGAAATCAACTACGAGATCGTCAACTCCCCCGGCCATGTGTACCTCAAGAACTCTTTGGTGGAGGGCCATTTCACGGACAGCACCTGCGACGGCAATGGCCTACCTCTGATGCTGGGTGGAGAAACCATCTCCAGCGGTGGCAACCTGCAGCTATCCCCCACCGCGGCGACCTGCCCGGAGGTACCAGAGACCAAGACGTTTTCAAAGGTCTTCCAGGGCGACTTCAATCTGTCGACACCCGCGGGGCTGCTGACCTTCGAGTATCCGGTGCCCGATCCTGCCGGCCCGGCGGTGGGCGGGGCGGTTGGGAGTTTCTGCACCGCTGCGGGCGTTTGGGCGATCGATCTGCTCAACCTGCCCCGAACCCAACCCTGTGACATCGGTGCGGTGGAAGTGCCGATCCCGTAGCTCGTTCGGCGACCTGATGGGTTGCAGTCGCCGCTTCACGGACGGCTGCAGCCCGCCGCTTTGCCCTCGTCTTTTTTCTCGGGAGATGCACTGCGGTTTCGGCTGCCCTCCCCGTTGAGTAGTATCCTGCTGGAAGAGCCGCAAGAGACTCTCGACGACGAGGATCCCGCCGTGAAGTACTGTCCGTTGTGTGGAAAGGAGTATGCCGAGGGCGAAGTATGCCCCGGCGACGGAGCCGTTCTGGTCCACACCCAGCAGGAGTCCGACCCGTTGATCGGTACGGTGCTCAAGGGCACCTACCGCATCGAGGAACAGATCGGAGCCGGCGGCATGGGGGCGGTTTTCCGCGCCGTTCAAACGCCCTTGGACCGAGACGTCGCCGTCAAGATCCTTTTGCCTTCGGCCCAGTCTACTCCCTCGATGATCTCGCGCTTCTTCCAGGAAGCGCGGCTACTGAGCCAGCTCAGCCACCCGAACGTTGTCGGCATCATCGATTTCGGCAACACCGAGACCGGCATGATCTTCATGGTCATGGAGTACCTCACCGGCCAGACCCTCTCCGCTCTCGTGCCGGAAAAACAGGGCCTGCCCATGGCCGATGCGGTCCACTGGATGCACCAGGCCTGCGCCGGAGTGAGCGCGGCGCACCGCAATGATCTCGTGCACCGGGACCTGAAGCCCGAGAACCTGTTCATCGCGTCGAGCCGGAGCGGCCCGGACACCCTGAAGGTGCTCGATTTCGGCATCGCCCGCACCCTGGAAGGGGCGGAGGGCACCCGCCTGACCCAGATGGGTTTGCTGATGGGAACGCCCGGCTTCATCGCGCCGGAGCAGATCGAGTCGCCGGCGGAGGCCGGCGCCCGCTCCGACATCTATGCCCTCGGGGCGATCCTCTTTTTCATGGTCACCGGGCACCGGCCGTACTACGGGCAGACGCCGCATTCGGTGCTGGTGCAGCAGATGCAGCGGCCGCCGCAGCTCGATCTCGGCCTCCTCGCCGAGCAGCCGGCCGTCGCCGCGGTGATCGCCAAGGCGATGGCCATCGCTCCGGAGAACCGCTTCGCCTCCACCGACGAACTGGTCGAGGCCCTCGATTCGGCCGTCGGTGGGCCGGACTCGGCGGTGCCGCCGACTCTCGTCAGCGCCGCGGCGAGCAGCCCCGCCGGAGGGCCGTCGGTTGCGCCCACTCTGCTGAACGAGAAGACCGCCGCGCCTGCCCGCGGTGCCGGCGGCTGGCGCCGGTGGCTGGTGCCGGCGGTGCTCGCCTTGATCCTGTTGGCCGGTGGATTCCTCTGGTGGCGAGGCGGGGCGAACGACGCTGCGGATTCGGCCGCCGGTACCGTCGCCGCCGAGGACCTCCGGGGTGTGACCGACTCCCGGATTGCGATCGGCATGAGTGCCGCCTTCTCGGGGCCAGCGCGCGAACTGGGCCGGGGCATGCAGACGGGGATCGAGACGTACTTCCGGGAGATCAACGCCGACGGCGGGGTGCACGGCCGAGATCTCGAGCTGATCGCTCTCGACGATGCCTATGAGCCCGACCGGGCGGTTGCCAATATGATCGAGCTGCTGCATCAGCGCGACGTTTTCGCCATTCTCGGCAACGTCGGCACTCCGACCGCCGCGGTCACCGTTCCGCTCGCCGTAGAGCAGGGGGTGCCCTTCTTCGGTGCCTTCTCCGGCGCCGATCTGCTGCGCCGCGACCCTCCGGACCGCTACGTCTTCAACTACCGAGCGAGCTACGCCGAAGAGACCGCCGCGCTGGTCGACTACTTCCTGGAGGATCTGGGATTCGAGCCTTCGGAGATTGCCGTCTTCGCCCAGGACGACGGCTACGGTGATGCGGGCTACGAAGGTGTGCGCTCGGCGCTCGCGGCGCGCGGCTACGAGGGTTCGGTGCTGCGCGTCGGTTACCGGCGCAACAGCCTAGAATTGGACGGCGCCGTGGAGGGGATCCAGCGCCGGCGCGCGGCGGTCTCCGCCATCGTCATGGCCGCCACCTACCGGCCGGCCGCCGAATTCATCCGTCGTTTGGTGGACGACGGCATCGAGCCGGTGTTCGCCAACCTCTCCTTCGTCGGCAGCCGCGCCCTGGCCGAAGAACTGGCGGGCTTCGGACCGCGCTACGCCGAGGGCGTGATCGTCAGCCAGGTCGTACCCCACCCGGAGTCCGCCGAGCCCGGCGTCGCCCGTTATCGCGAACACCTGGCGCGCCACTTTCCATCGGAGCAACCGGGCTTCGTCTCCCTCGAAGGCTACTTGGCGGCGCAGGTGTTCGCCGAGGCGCTCCGCAGCGGCGCTGATCCCCCGACCATCGAAGAGTTCCTCACGGCAGTCCAATCCCTCGACTACGATGCCGAAATAGGCGCCGGCCTCGCTTTTGGTCCGGACCGCCACCAAGCCTCTTCGAAAGTCTGGGGCACGATGATCGACGCCTCCGGGCGATACGTCGAACTCGACCTCTAGGTCGGCGGCCAGACCGTCGGTCAGCCCTTACTGAAAAATCTATCTCTTCTCGCTTGTCTTCTTGGAAGCGGTCTTCAGTGACCGCGCCGCCGGGCGCTCCGGCCGGGTGGCGAAATGAACGATCCAAGGAGGATCTTGCGATGCGATGTCTTCGACTTCTGGCACTCTCGGCTTTCGTCTTTTCCACTCTCTCTGCTGCCGCCATGGCGACCGTGCAGACGCCGGTACCCATTCCAACGGACGCCATCCCCGGCACCTATGTCGACCTATTCGACGACGGGGTTGTAGGCCCCGAGTTCTCGCCTATCGGCGACGCCACGCTGGTCGAACAGGGTGGCCAGCTTCACGTCTACCAGGGCTCCGCCGGTGGCGGCGTGCTGGTGAAGTACCCGAATCGGGTGGCAGGCCAAAGCCTGTTCGTGTTCTGCGCCCGCGTCGGGTTCCCGATCGACCAGCTCGGTCCCGATGACTGGGTTTCTTTCGAGGCGGTGGATGTGGCGTCCGGTGGCCTGGTCAGCCGGCGGTCGCAGGGCAAGGCCACCTGGACCATCACCAAGGATCCCGACAATCCCAACAAGTACACCTACAAGGTCTACAAGGACGGCAACCTGACCACCGAAGGGGAAGCGACCATCCCCGAGGGCGCCACCGGTTTCCGGATCGACAAGGTCCCCGGCACCAACATGGTGATCGGCGAGGTGCTGTTCCCGGACAACAAGTGGGAGAAGCTGTGGGAGCACGATCCGCCGGAGATCCCCTTCGGCACCTTCTCGGTGACCAGCAATCTCGAAGAGTTCGCCCTCGACGAGGTGATGGGTGGTCTGCACACCGACGATGGCTCGAGCGAAGGGGCTACCGGTGACCTCGTGCCGGTGGTCGTCGAGGACGGCGGGTTTTCCTTTACTCCGCTCGGCGGCAACCTCTACGACGTCGAGGTGGTGGTGGAGGATTGGGTGACCTTCGCCCAGGAAGGCGAAGCGGTGTTGCCCTTCGCTCTGGAGGTCGGCGGCGAGCAGGCGGTGGCCTTTGAGGTCAAGTGCCGCGGCGGCACCGGTGGCACCTGCTCCGGCCAGTCGAGCTGTTCGACCAAGACCTGCCCGGACATCGAGTACGACATCGGCGACGGCAACGGCTACCGGACCTATTCGGGCACCTGCAAGAAGGCTCAGATCGGTCTGCCGCTGTGCTCGTGCAGCTATTCCCTCAAGAAGACGCTGCGGGCGGTCGAAATCCTGCCCAACGAGCTGGTCACCCTGGTGGTGGATCCGAAGAACGAGATTCCGGAGATCATCGAAGGCAACAACCGCACCTCGACTCGGCCATCGGTGGAGCCCTTCGGCATGGTGATGGCGCATTCCTGCCGGGATGCCGACGCGGACCGCAAGGGCAAGACCGACGACCGGGCGGCCAAGGAGTTCCAGACCACTATCAAGCTGTCCTCCGGCTACTTCGACGCCTCGCGCATCGCGCCGGAGACCATCCAGATGGTGCCGGTGACCCGCGACGGCATGTCCAGCCGTTCCGTTCCTCTTTCCACCTACCGCACCGACGGCCGCACCGTGGAACTCGATTTCGCGGACGACGGCTCTCTGGACATGCCCGACTGCCCGACGGAGATGGTCGTGCTCGGTGCCGCCGGCTCGCCCTTGCAATTCTGGTCCGTCAGCGTGCCGGCGGTGGTGTTCGGTCCGGCCTACCCGGCGTCGGTGGTGCGCTCGCTGATCGGCCAGCTCGAAGCGCTGACCCCGACCGACGCGGAGGTCGGCACCCCGCAGGTGCAACCCAATTCAGTCACCGACCAGCTGGTGGCGATCGGTGATCTGGCGCTGCCGGAGCTGGTCGCCACTCTGTCGACCGGCAGCCCCGGCCAGAAGGCCTTCGCGGCCTTCGTTCTCGGCGAAATCGGCAACCCGAGCGTCATTCCCGACCTGGAGGCGCTGCGCGATGCGCTCGAGAACCAGTCGCTGCCCTTGCAGGAACTGGACTATATGCAGCTCGCCGAGGCGCGCGAGGCAATCACCGCCTTGGGCGGCGCACCGCTGACCACCGGTCCCGGCGATACTGGCGATCCCAGCGATCCGGACATCGAGGTCTGCGCCGACGGGGTTTGCAAGCCGGTGGAGAAGCGCTGCTGCGTGAGCGCCGTGGACGCCGTGACCAGCGGCCCCTTCCAGGGCGGCAAGCGGGCTGGCGACTACTACCCGGAGCGGGCGAACGACGACGGTACCTCGGATCGCTGGAGCGGCGACGGCAGCACCGCGGGTCCGCACAACATCGGCAGTCCGCCGGCCCAGCGGACCGGCGCCCTGGTGCAGATCGTGGGTACCATGGACGGCGACCGCTCCTGCTGCACCATCTCGCAGCACTTCACCATCGAAAAGTCCAACTACGACCAGGACTCGGCGCCGGTGGGAGAGAACATCGACGATCTCGGCCGCAGCGGACGCGACGTGCAGAACGCTCCCTTCCGCCAGCAGCACGGCGCCAATGGGGACTCCTTCTGCGATTACCCGGCGCGCCAGTACAACGCTCCGCCGGGGCGGCTCAACTACTGCCGCAAGCAGCGCTTCACGAGCTGCTACCACTCGTATCCGGACTCCGTGCCGCCGTGCCAGTGGGAGAAGTGCTGTGTCACGTGGGTGCTCGAGCAGAACGCCAACGGCAACAACGCCACCACCACGGTGACGAAGATCGGTAGTTTCTGCTCTAACGGTTAGGTCCCGAAACGGGAAAAAAAGACCCCTTGGGCCGGCCGAGGCCCAAGGGGAACCTTCCCCATCGAAGCGAGGGAAGTGGGTAGGGGAGACAGGAGAGGAAGATCGAGAACCGCTAGCAGGGTGCTGAACTTTTCGGCACCCTGCTCCGAGCCCGAAGGGCGAGGCGGCGGCTTGGCCGCCGAGGATGGGGTGAGCCCGCAGGGCGAGGGGGCGCCCAGCCCCCTCAAAATGAGCGGCTAGCAGGGAAGCTGAAATCATAGGGCGAAGCCCTTTTCAGCGACCTGCTAGCGAATGATGGCGCCGACGGTGGGGTTGACCTGGGAAACCTCTTCCAGGGTGACCTCTTCCAGCGTCGGGTGCGGGGCCTTTAGGTCGGCGTAGGTGATAGCGCCGCCGTTCGGGCTGGTGCAGAACAACTGCTCGACGTCGCGCAGCCGCACGGTGACCTTGAGCAGGCCATCGGAGAAGGTGAAGAAGCGCACGAAGAAGTCGAAGCCGGTGACCTGGCGATCGACCGGTTCGAGGACGCAGAAGCCCGGCTGGTTCGTCACCTCGGCGGTGGGGATGCCGGTGCGGCGGCGGAAGGGCGATTCGGTCAAGGTCGGCACGCCGTCGATCCGGTCGAGCACGCCGAAGACCATCGCGTCGAAGTCCCCTTCGCCACCGAGGAAGGCATCGCTGCCGTCACCCGGCGCCCAGATGTTGATGTCGTTGCCGGAACCGCCGAGGATGATGTCTTTGTTCGGTGCCACGAAGGCCTCGGGGCCGCCGATCAGGATGTCGTCTTCGATGCCGCCGCTCAGCAGGTCCGCGCCGAGCAGGCCGATCAACACATCGGGACCGTCCTGGCCTTCGAGCACGTCGGCGTTGTCGAGGCTCTGGTTGATCGCCGAATCGGCGGGCTGCACCAGCGGATTGTCCTGGTTGTCGTCGTCGGCACCGATCACCACGCCGGCGCGGGTAGCGTCCTTGACGGCGCCGGCTTCGGCGCTGCCCGGCAGCAGGATCAGTCCGGTGAGGGCCAAGAGGGCGAGGGCGAAAACGAAGGGGTTGGAAACGGTCTTGAGGGTCTTGGTCATGTCGGAATCTCCTTTGAGATGAGTTGTGCTGCTTGAGAGTGAACTCATCTTGGCGGCCGGCGGGCTGTGGCACAGCCCCCGATTTTCCGAACCTGCTAGGGAGGATCGTGGGAGAGGATTCCCTTCGATGGAGGGGGTGGGACCTGTCGAAAGTTAGGAGACCGCGAGGGCTAGCCCGTCCTTCTCACCATCCTTCTGCTGCGAGGTCGTATGCACCTGCATCTGCTGCGTCTTCGGGCCTCTCCGCTCCTCGACGTACTTCGAGTACGCCTGTGTCGCTTCGAGAGCCCAGCTCCTTGCAGCTACAGGCGCCTACGCCCTCTCGCTACGAAGTTGGTGAGAACAACGGGCTAGCCGTTGTTGACGAAGCCCTCGCGCACCGCCAGCAGTGCCGCTTGGGTACGGTCGTCTACCGCCAATTTGGAGAGGATGGTGCTGACGTAGCCCTTGATGGTGCCCTCGCTCAGGTGGAGGGTGCCGGCGATCTGCTTGTTGCTGCGGCCGCGGGCGATCAGTTCGAGGACGCTCTTTTCCCGTGGCGTCAGGTCGTCGATGGGGGAGGGCTCCGGCGGTGCCTGGACGCGCTGCATGAGGATCCGCTGGGCTTCCGGATGGAGGGCCGGCCGGCCCGCCCGGGCGCCGCGGATGGCGCGCACCAGATCGCCCTTTGAAGCGTCCTTGAGGAGGTAGCCCAGGGCGCCGGCCTCGATCGCCTGGCGCACCTGGTGATCTTCGACGAAACTGCTCAGCACCAGGACGCCCGCGCGGACGTCGCGGCGGCGGAATTCGGCGAGGGTTTCCAGGCCATCCATTTCGGGCATCACCAGGTCCAGCAGAACGACATCCGGATCTTGCGCTGCGACGAGTTCGAGGGCTTCACGGCCGTTCGCCGCTTCGCCGACCACTTCGAGGTCGTCGAACTCTCCAAAGAGAGTCCGCAGCCCTTCACGCACGATCTCGTGGTCGTCGACGATCAGCAGGGTGATGGGTTCGGTCATGGCGTCTCCGGGTTCTCTTTCTGCGGAATCTTGATCTCGATGCGGGTGCCCATGCCGGTCGAACTTCGAAGCCGGAAGTCTCCGCCCAGGCTGCGCACCCGCTCGCGCATCGAAAGCACTCCCATGCCGCCTTCCTTCGCCGAGCGCGCCAAGGCGCGGCGAGCGTTGAAGCCGATGCCGTCATCCTCCAGGGTGAGGTGAATGTTGCCGGGGGAGTGGTGGAGCTTGACGGTCACCCGCTGGGCGCGGGCGTGCTTCGAGACGTTGTTGAGGCCTTCCTGGGCGATGCGAAAGAGGGTCTCTTCGACGTCCGGCGATTGGCGCCGGTAGCCATCCCAGCGGCGGGTGACTTCGAGGCCGTCCCGTTGGGCCTCCTCCAGCAGATCTTCGAGGGCGGGCAGGAGGCCGTCGCGTCGCACCCGGAAGATCGTCGGTAGCGGAAACTCGCCGGTGGTGATCTTCATCGGTTCTTTCGCCGGGCGCAGCTCGCGCAACAGAGCCCGCATCTCCGCCAGGGCGGAGCGGTTCAATTCCAACAGCCGAGCCAGGCGGCGCTCGCCCTCTTCCGCATCGCGCCGGTAGGCCTGCGGCACCGCCTGGGCGATGAGGGTGGCCGAAAACAGCATCTGGGTGACCGAATCGTGCAGGTCGCGGGCCAGCCGTTGGCGCTCTTCGAGTACCGCCAGGCGCTGCGCCTGCTGGTAGAGGGAAGCGTTCTTGATCGCTACCGCCAGATGATCGGCCATGATTTCGAGGCTGGCGGCGTCCTCCTCCGTGAAGGATCCGCTGCTCTCGACGTTCAGCACACCCAACACCTCGCCGGCGAGAAGAATGGGTACCGCCAGCTCGGCCCGGATGGTGGCCGAGCCGGGGGTTGGCACGTAGCGGGGATCGTTGCGCACGTCGTTGACCAGCACCGTCTTGCGGCTGCGCACGGCGGCGCCCATGATCCCCTGGCGGATCGGTAGCCGATACTCCCGGGTGATCAGGTGCCGGTAGCTGCCGCCGACGGCGGAGAGCACCAGGGTCTCGGGATCGTGGGGGTCGACAATCGGAATAGCGACATTGGCGTAGCCGAGGATGTGGTGGGTCGCTTCGGCGGCATCCCGCAACATGTCGTCGAGATCGAGGCCGGCGGAAATGATGCGCGCCACCTTGGCGATGAGGCCGAGTTGGTCGGCCCGTTCTTTCTCCCGCCGGTAGCGCTCGGCATTGTCGATGGCGATGCCCGCGTGGCGGGCGAAGAGGCTGAGCATCTCGACATCGATGCTGTCGAAACGGCGGGGTGGCGCCGCGCCGATGCCGAAGAAGCCGACCAGGTCTCCGCGCCAGAAGATCGGCACGCCGAGCACCGCATTTTCCGCCAGCTTCGGCAGGGCCGGTTTGGGCACCGCGCCGTAGCGTGTGAGGTTCACCGGCTCGCGGCGCAGCAAGACCTGGCCGGCCAGGCCCTCGCCGGCGGCGAACTCCGAACCCAGCTCGCCCTCGGGCATGCGGTACACCGCGGCGATGCGCATGACCTCCCGCTGCCGGTCATAGAGGCCGATGCTGCCGTCGTGGGCTCCCAAGAGTTCGCAGGCCAGCCGCACGATGCGGGTGAGGAGCGGTTGGAATTCGAGTTCGCTGCTGACCTCCTCGATCACCTGGCGCAGGGCTTCCTGCTGGCTGAGAAGCCGTTCGATGCCGGCGTTGGTTTCTTCCGTTGGGTTCATGGTGGCTCGCAACAAGTCCTACCGGCCAGTTTAGCCTTGTGCCGGCAAGGGCCACCACACACTTTCGGCAGGGTTCGCCGACCGACGATGGAGGGGGCCTCGAGATTCCTACGAGGCCTCGTCCGCTGCGCATCGGCCTTCCCGGGTGACGCAGCAGACCAGGAACAGGAGAACCCGCTCTTGGTAGCGCAAGAGATTGTTCTTGGCTGCGAACACCAGCAGGGTGCCGAACAGGGCGATGAACACCAAGGGCAGGATCAGGGACAGGGCCAAGGCGCCGGCAGAGACTCCCGCACCGGCGAGCAAGACCAACACGGTCAAGGCGTACAGGCAGTATGAAAAGACCAGTGCCAGCGCCGAGTTGGCTTGAAACTCGAACCAGGAGAAGTAGCTCTCGCGGACGTAGGAGAACTTTTCGAAGTCGACCATCGGCAGAAAGTAGGTCTCGATGGAAGCCTTTTCGCAGTCTTCGTCCGAACCGGTGAAGGCCTTGAGTTCCGCGTTGGCTTTCTTTTTCAGCTCGCGGCGTGCGGCGATGAGTTGGGGATCCAATTCCTTTTCGACCCATGCGCGGAAGGACGAGTTGGCGAACTGCCACAACAGAGTGTTGGTGAAGAAACCGAGCATCAGGGAAAGCGGAATCATGAACGCCCCGAAGACGGTGGCGGCCACACTGTTCTGCAGGACGATCTGGGAGAAGAACGAGCGCTCGAAGAGCGATTGCCAGAGAGAACCGCCGGCGTCGTCGCCCGCGGGCTGCGCTACTTGATAGATGAGGTCAAAGATGAATAAAACGCCAACGCTCGCAATGAGTCCGGGTATAAAAGTCTTAATGATCTTGCCGAACGAAAAGGCGCTCAGGGGATTCACGGAGATGCTCCCTGGTCAAGGCCTGCTAGCCGGTTTGTTCTAGAGAAACGGACTCCCTTTGCCCTGGCTCGGTTCGGAGCTGTTTCGCTCGGGCGATGAAGCGCCGCACTCGATCGGGATCCTTGCGTCCGGGTTTTCCCTGCACTCCGGTGTTGACGTCCACGCCGAAAGGTTGGACCCTTTCAATCGCCGACTCGACGTTGTCTGGGCCGAGTCCACCGGCCAAGATCACCGGAAAACCCTCCAACGCTTCGCGAATCCTGCGACTGCGATCCCAATCGTGAGTCTTGCCGGTGCCACCGATGCGCTCACCCACCCGGGTGTCCAGGAGGATGGCGTCCGCGGCATAGGACGCTTTCATGGCTGCCTCGTAGGACTCGCGGTCGTCGCTATGCACCGCTTTGATGATCTTGAGGTGGGGCAAGGCGGAGCGCAGGTTCGGGATGTCGCGGATCGGAAAGTCGCCGTGCAGCTGCACGGAGCTGACTCCTACTCGAGCACAAAGGTCGCGCACATCGGCCAAGTCCGTAAGGTGGGTCACCAGCACTGAGGTGACGAATGGCGGTAACTCGGAGACCAGGTACCGCGCTCGGTCGGCGGTCAGTCGATCGGGCGTTTCGTAGTGCAATCCCACCAAGAAGCCCAGGGCGTCCGCTCCGTATCCGAGCGCGATGCTCGCGTCTTCGAGGGTGGCAATGCCGCAGATTTTGACCCGGGTCACGGCGTTTTTTGAGGGCTGCGCCATGGGCCGAGGTTACCATGTGGGACGGCGAGGCAGACCCGAGGCGACGCGAGAACTCAAGGGGTTTCGGGAGCCGCGGAACCGGCAGGTGAGGGAAAGTCAGCCGGGCACTCCCCTGAAGTAACCTTTCGCCGGGAAGGCGATACCTCCTCCTGAATGAAGGCCCAACCTCAGGGAGGAGTGATGAAATCTCGTATCGCGCTCATTGTGTGGCTTCTGGTTTCACCGGCCGCGTCGTGGGCCGAGGCTGCTGCGACGACCGGTCTCGAACGGCGACTCGATGAGTGGATCGCGTCGCGGGTTCTGGAGCGAGACCTGGCGGGCGCTGTTCTGATCCGCCGGGGAGGAGATACCGATGCCGGCGACGGCCGCGGCTTCGGTGTCGAGGTTTTCCGGCGCGGCGCGCGTCGGGTGATCGGTCACGATGGCGTGACCTGCGGCGATACGGCTTTTTTCGGGTGGTATCCGGGGAAGAAAGAATGGCTCCTGAACCGACCGACGAGGCCTTGATGGAAGCGGTGAGCCGTGGCGATCTGTCGAGCTTGACGCCGCTTTTCGAGCGCCACGCACGCCGCCTGTTCGGTTTTCTACGCGGCCTCGTCGGCAGCCCGAGCAGCGCCGAGGACCTGGTGCAGGAGACCTTTCTCAAGATCCTGCGCCACCGGCGGAGCTTCCGCCCGGGCAGCGCGTTTCTGCCGTGGTTTCTCGGCATCGCTCGCAATGCCGCTTGGGCCTTTCTCGACCGGCGCTCGCGCATGCCGTCCGGGGCGTTGGAGGAGAGGGTGGACGCGGATTCCCCGGAGCCGCTCCACCTCGCCCGGGAACGCGCCGCCGGCGTGACCCACGCCCTCCGGCAACTGCCCGCCGTGGAGCGCGAAGTCCTCCTACTTTCCTACTTCGAGGGCCTCCGGCATCGCGAAATCGCGGAGCTTCTCGGATCCACCCCGGGGGCGGTCAAGGTGCGGATCCACCGCGCCCGGAAGGCCGCTCGGCAGCATCTCGCCGAATGGGAGAAACCAGCATGAAGACACCGACCGAAGATCATCTGCTCGACGATCTCGCGGCCGACGCGCCGATGCGGCGCATGCGCTCGCGCTTCGAATCGCTGATGAAGGAAAAGCCCCGCGGGCGGAAGAGCCCGAGCCGCTGGCTGGCCTGGGCCGCCGCGGCCGTCTTGGCGGTCGCCGGCTTTCTGGCCCTGCGCCCCACGCCCACTCCGCCGCCCGACGACCTGGGGGACCCTCGCATCGTCTTGGCCTTGCTGCAAGACCCATCCACCTTCGAGCGGCTGCGGGGGGTCAGCGCGGCCGGTGATTTGGGACCGGCCCAGCCCCTGCTGACGGAGGCCCTGCTGCGGCGCCTGGAGGAGGACGACAGTCTGAACGTGCGCCTATTGGCTCTGGAAATCTTGCTGGATCAGGACCTTGCGGTAGACCAAACGGATCGCCTGATCGAACTGCTGATGCTCCAGGAGACAGCGATTGTGCAGGCCCATCTCGGATTGCGCCTGCGACAACAGCGGTTCGTGTCGCCGCGGGATTTCGAACACTTGATCGCCCGCCCCGAGGTGCTCCGGCAGGCTCGGGTGGCGCTCAGTCCCAAGGAGGAAACATGAGAAGGATGGCGTTGTTTCTGATCTTCAGTCTTTGTTGGTGGATGGCCCCGACGGTGGCCCTGGCGGAACGTATTGAGGTACAACTCACGAGTCCCTCCGAGCCTCTGGAGCTGCGGGTGGAGATCCTCTGGGGAACGATCGAGGTGGCGGGGGAGGAGGGCTTGCGGACCCTGACGATCGAGACCTTTGGGGATCGGCCCGGAGAGGTCGGCACCGCCCGCATCGAGGTGAATGAGAACGCCAATGTCGTGAGTATTCGTCAGGATTCCCTCCGGCCCGGTGTCATGCGGAGCGCAAACCTGCGGATCCGCACCCCGTTCCGGACCAGTGTCGACCTGCGCATTGAACGCGGCGGCGACATCGAGGTGAGCCGCCTTGAAGGGTTGGCTGAGATCACCAACCTCAACGGCTCCGTCGACCTCGAACGACTCTCCGGGGCGGCGGCGGTGAATGCCTCCAACGGTGCCATCCAGGCCCATTTCACCGCCGTCGAGGCGGGTCGCGACATGATCTTCACCTCGCTCAACGGCAGTGTTGAACTCTGCCTGCCGCCGAGTTACTCCGGCCATCTCCATTTGAGCACCGCCGGCGATCCGATCTTCGTGACCCTGCCGTGGCATCGCGACCCGTCGACGCGCACCGTCGAGCCCGATGGCGAACTGGATCTCGAACGCGTCGAAGTGAGGGGGCGAGTCGGCTCCGGCGGAGCCGACCTCCGCGCCTCGACCCTCAACGGCGAGATCCGGTTGGAGACATGTGAATCGCATCGGCCGGAAGCCTGACGGGCCGCTGAAATGGAATCGTCCGACCCGAACACCCGTAGTTGAGACACTACTGCTTGTAGCCGTCATCGAAGGGTTTCGGTTTTCTTTTTTCAGGGAGGATTCCATGAAGAGATGTCTGTTTCTTGCGCTGGCCGTGTGGTTCCTATTGCTTGCGGGACCGGTGGGGGCGGATTCCGAGCTGCAGTGTGAGGGTGTGCCCTACCAGATGACTCCCGGCGCCGCCGAGGACTTCGTGAACAGCCCCACCAATATGTTGACCTGTACCGCCGGCAAGTACGCGCTGTGCTACTACTCGGGAGCCGATCCCCTGCCCTGCACCGCGGATGGCGACCATGCCGACTGCCTGTGTCAGGTGTACGAGGCTTCCGAGGCCCAGCCGATGTACGTGGAGATCGGCGGCATTTTGAACGAGTGCATTTACGACGAGACCGTCGAGCAGTGCGGCGAGGACGGCTCGAAATGCCAAAACTTCTGCACCGGCGCGCCGGACAGTCCGCCCTGCAAGAACCTGGACCTGCCGTCCGATCCGCCTACCGCGACGGTGTGTGAATACATCCGCCGGAACCTCTTCAATCCGGGCTACGAATTCATCTCCACCTTCAGCTTCGCGAAGGTGATGGACCCCAACAGCAACGAGAAGTTCAAGCTGCGCTGCACCGAGGACAAGGGCCGCTACGCCGGCTGCATGACGGCGCCTTGCGATGAGCTGCAGAAGGGTGAGAACGGAGAGACCTACGTCGAGTGTGCTTGTCCTCTGTGGCCGGACGAAGGCGAGGCGGACTACCAGTACGGTCGCGGCTGCAACGACACGCCGACCGGCAACTGCGATCTGGCGTCGAACCAGGTGTGGTCCGCAGCCTACAATCCGGCGGGCTGTCCTTAGCCTTGAGTTCCCCTGCCCCCGCGAGCCGGTGTTTTGTCGCTCGCGGGAGTTCCGCTACTCGGTCGTCTGATCCCAAGCTCCGGTGTTCCCGGACTCGAAGCCGTCGTCGAAGAAGGTCTCGAAGATCCTGGAGGTCACCTGAGGCGGGCCATAGCCTCATGCTGCCAGGTAATCCGGGTCTCCGTCCGGTGTCGGGGATGTGCGCGTGACCTACTCCGAAGGATCGGAGCTGGCGAGGTAGGTTGGTGAATTCCATAGAAGCCGACGACTTTCTTCCGGATCTCAGCGAGGGAGGTGGATTGGTAGTTCACTTGTAGTCAGTAGAACGGCGGCAGCGGCTCCTCAGCCGGCGGATTCGCCTCGCACCCGATCAGAACCAAAAGGCACGTGACACGGATGCAGCGCAGAGTGGGGGTCCTTCTTATCTCGACTCCGCTCCCCGGTCTGACCTTCCTGGGCCCGTGGGCGCCCATTTTCGTTTTTCAAGAGGGTACGGAATGGCCCTAGGGGGCGACCGCATCACTTCTGGATTCCAGTGTCTGCCTTGCGGATTCTCCGCTGGCCATTCCAGCGATATCTCCGTCGGGCTGGTGGGATGGGTTGTCTTTCTAATGTTGGCCGGAGTGTGGGTGTCGTTGCGACGTCAGAAAGGGGCAGCCTAGGTCTTCTGGGTGGTGACGGGCCGGAGTCGTCCTCCGTAGACTGCATCGATGAATGCCCTGATGCGGTCCTTGTTTCGAATCGTCCTTGGAGTCGGCGCGGGGCTCCTTCTGCTCGGCTTCGGTCTCGGCGCGCTTTTCCGGCAGCCCACCTTTGGAAAGGACCGAGTTGCCGGTTTGCCCAGAGCAGATCCGGAGATTCTGCGGCGTCATGTGGAGTATCTGACCGGTCCGTGTCATCCCCGGTCGGTCGAAAATCCGGCCGGACTGAACTGCGCGGCGAACTACATTCGCCAGGTTTTCGAGACCTCGGGCCGAGACGTTGAAGAGCAAGTCTTTTCCGCCCGTGGTGACTCCTATCGCAATCTTATTGTGCGCTTTGGCCCTCAGGACGCGGAGTTGACGATCATTGGAGCCCACTACGACAGCTTTGGTCTCTTTGGTCCGAACCCGGGTGCGGATGACAACGCGAGCGGAACGGCCGGTCTGCTAGAGCTTGCCCGGCTGTTCGGCGAGCATGCGCCACCCAGCCGAGTGGAATTGGTGGCATTCGCCAACGAGGAACCGCCGTTCTTTGCAACGCCCCACATGGGTAGTGCGGTTCATGCGCGATCGCTGAGAACTCGTGATCGGCCCGCAGTGGCGATGATCTGCTTGGAGATGATCGGCTACTTCACTGAATATCAGCCGTGGCCGAGTCACCTACACCGTTGGCTTTTTCCTGCCCGCGGCGACTTCATCGCCATCGTGGGCCGACTCGAGGATCGTCGCCTCGCCCGGCGTCTCAAACGCGCCTTTCGAGGTGCTACCACTGTGCCGGCCTACAGTTTCTCCGCTCCTCGATGGATGCCTGATCTCGACGCCTCGGACCATCGAAATTATTGGGCCGAGGGCATCCCATCGGTGATGATCACGGACACGGCATTCCTCCGAAATCCGCACTATCACTCGCCCGGTGATACGGCGGCGACCCTCGACTACTCAAGCATGTCCGGGGTGGTGGATGGCGTGATGAATGCCCTTTCATTGGCACCCGAAGAGTAGCTGTTGGTGGACTCGACTCCAGGTAGACGAACAGAGTTCGTTGAATCTGGGAGGATCTCACCATTCAATCCAAGCTCGGATACTCCGCCGAAGCGATCCGGGCGCGCTTGAATGCCGGCCCGCGGTCGAGCGATCTGCGGCATACGGATTGGCGGTTCTGGTTCTCTTGCGCTTATCCACTTATGTATACTGGCTGTGTTGCGGAACTAAAGATGTCTGCGATTGAGTCGTAGACCAACCGTTGGTAGAAACCGAAGATCCCCCACAAGATGCGGGTTCTTCCGGAGGAGAGTTCATGAAGAAGGGGATGATTTTTGTGGGTCTGGTGTTGGTCGTCGCGGTTCTTGCGGTTCCGGCCGGGGCACAGGATTTCTTCACCATCCAGGCCAGCCAGGACACCACCATCTATGACGATCAGCCGGTCAACGGCGCTTGCGGTGCCGGCGGCGGCCAGCTCGCCAACGGTTCCGGTCCCAATCTGTTCGCCGGGTATCTTGAGCCTTTCGACGACACCAAGCGCGCGCTGGTGGCCTTCGACCTCAGCGCCATTCCGGAGGGCGCGACGGTCGTCTCCGCGATGTTGACCCTGAACGTCAACCGCACCGTCAATGCGGGTCCCTTCGACTTCTCGATCCATCGTCTGTTGTCGAGCTGGGGTGAAGGGCCTTCGAATGCGACCACCGCCGGCGGCGGTGGCGGCGGCGGCGGCGCCGGTGATCAGGCCGTCGCGCCGGACGCCACCTGGTGCGAGCGGATGTTCGGCAGCGCAGACTGGATTACCCCCGGCGGCGACTTCGCGCTGCCGAGCGACACCATCACCATCGACGGCCCGGAGCCCCTCGGCCTGGGACCGGCGACCTGGGGCTCGACGCCCGAGATGGTGGCCGATGTCCAGGGCTGGGTCGACGACCCGGGGAGCAATCGCGGCTGGATCGTTCTGGGTACCGAAATCCTCGATCCGGGCGGTGCGTCTCCCAAGCGCTTCGACAGCCGTGAGGCCACAGACCCGGCCGTCCGCCCGACCCTGGTCGTCGGCATCGAGCCGATCCCGGTGGTGGCGATTCCCACCCTCGGCCAGTGGGGCCTGTTGCTGATGGCTGGCCTGCTTTTGGGCGGCGGCCTCTGGGCCGTCGGCCGCATGCGCTGAGTCCGGCGCATAGCCATTTCAGCACGAAAGCCCGGGACCTCGGCGGTTCCGGGCTTTTTTCATCGGGAAGAACGGTGGCGGGTTCGGCCGAACTCGCAGCCTTGAACCCGGTAAGGTAGGCGTCGCTCGCCCGAAATGTGATTCCAGGAGGAGGCTATGCCCAAACTGACCGTCGTTGCCAACATCCACGCCGCACCCGACCAGATCGACCTCGTCAAGGCCGAACTCGAAAAGCTCGTACCGATCACCCTCGCCGAAGCCGGCTGCCTCCAGTACGACCTGCACCAGGACAACGAGAATCCGGCCCACTTCATGTTCTATGAAAACTGGGAGTCGCGCGAGCTGTGGCTGGCCCACATCCATGCCCCGCACATCGCCGCCTACCGGAAGGCCACGGACGGTGCGGTGGCGGAGTTCGTCTTGCATGAAATGACCCACATCGTCTAGCCAGTGCACGACTTGCTGAGGAGTCCTTCCGATGAGCCCTACTCCTTCTCAGAACAAACAAAACGCCCAGGCTTTCTACGACCTGATGTTCAACCAGTGCAAGCCGCGCGAGGCGATCGAACGGTATGTGGGCAGCGAATACATCCAGCACAACCCCGAAGTGGCGGACGGCAAAGAGGCCTTCATCGAGTATTTCGAACGCATGGCGGCGGAGTACCCGGGAAAGGTCACCCACTTCAAGCGCGCCATCGCCGAGGGCGACCTGGTGGTCCTTCACTGCCATCAAATCTGGCCCGGCGATCACGAGTACGCCGGCATCGACATCTTCCGCTTCGACGCCGCGGGCAAGATTGTGGAGCATTGGGACGTCCTCCAGGTGATTCCCGCGTCCTCGAAGAACGACAACTCGATGTTCTAGTGGCGGGCGAGCCCTACAGGTCCGGGTAGCCTCCCCCGATGCAGTGAGTCTTTGGTGGTGTGGAATGCGGCTGGGTCCGAAGGTGGTGCATTTTCTGCACAAGGTGTGATCATTTGATGATCGGTAGATAGTGGTGCCTAGTCGGCAATGTGCTCGTTCTATGCGAATCAGCGGGTCAGATGCCCTGGCATCTCCCTTGCCATGTCCTAGGGTGGTGACCTGAGATTGAAAGTTCGGATGGACGGAGCCAGATCACACAGCTCGTGACTCATAGCGAGAGGGGAGGCTGGGGATGGAAGGATTCTTCGTGCTGGTGGCGGTCGCTCTGTTGGGTGCGGCGTTGGTCACGCCGGTAGTTGTGGTGCTGCTGTGGGTGCGGCTCTCTCGGATGGAGAAGCGCCTTCGGGTCTTGGAGTACGAGGGCCTGCGCCGGCCGGAGGAATCGACTCCGGTGCCAAGGGCGGCGGCTCCTCCGGTGCGTCACCGGGCGGAGGAGTCGGCTCATGCTGCGAGACGGCCTCCTGCCCCTAGCGTGGCTCCGATACCGCCGGAACCGGTTCAGCCCGTGGGTTCTTCACCGCCGGCGGTGCCGCCTGCCGACATTCCCCTGGCACCTCCGACGACGACACCTTCCGCGCCCCCGGTCGACGGGGGCAAGGCGGCGGATCCGGTGCCCGCTCCGACTTCGCCTTCCCCGCCCTCTGACATTCCCCTGGCACCGGTGGTGGAGGCTCCGGACATTCCCCTGGCGCCGTCGGCTGCGGCACCGTCGGCTGCGGCCAGGAAGAAGCGCTCTCCGGTGGACTGGGAGCAGTGGATCGGTATCCGCGGCGCGGCGGTGTTGGGTGGGTTGGTGCTGGCCTTGGCCGGGCTGTTCTTCGTCAAGCATTCGATCGATGCCGGGTGGATCTCACCGTCGGTTCGAGTGGCCTTGGCGCTCTTGTCCGGGGCCGTGTGCCTCGGTCTGTCGACCGCTTTGGCCCGCCGCTACCGGACGACTTCGAATGCCCTCGGCGGTACCGGTCTGGTGCTGCTCTACGCCGGCTGTTGGGCAGGGCACGTTCTTTACGACTTGGTGAACGCCGGGGTGGCTTTCGGGGCGATGACCCTGGTGACACTCTTGGGCGGCTGGCTCGCCTGGCGTCGTCGATCCCAGGTGATGGCGGTGCTGGGACTGTTGGGTGGTTTCGCCACGCCGGCGTTTCTTTCGTCGCTCGAAGACCAGCCGGTCCAAGTCTTCGGCTACCTGTTGCTACTCGATGTGGGGCTGCTGTTCTTGGGCGCGCGTCGACGGTGGCCGGTGCTGGGTGGTCTGGCGATGGCCGGCACGTTGCTCTACCAGGTGATCTGGCTGCTGCGCGGTGGCAGCGATGAACGGTTTTTCTTGTCGCTGGCGGTGATCGGCCTCTTCGGGCTGCTCTTTGCCGCTTCGACGGTGGTGGCCGGAGAGCGGCGGGATCGGCTCGCGGGAGGCTGGCGTTCGGGCGTCGTCGCTCTCCTCGGAGCCTTTGCCCTGGCCGGCATGTTGGCGTTCCAGGGCGACGCGCTGGCGACTCACCTGCTGGCCTACTCGGGTCTCCTCGCTCTCTTGGGTTTGGTGGCGCAGAGTCTTTCCGTCATGAATCGCTCCTCCGTCTTGGGCTTGGGCGCCGCCGCCGCATCGGTCGTGAGTCTTGGGGCGGTGCTGGCACTGCATATCGATCTCCTGGGGGCAGGGACCCGGGCCTTGTCCTTCTCCCTGGTGGCGGTGGCCTTCGCGCTGCCGGTGCTGGTGCTGCGCCGCTGGAAGCCCCAGTGGCCCCTCGGACAAGGGGCCCTGGCGGCCGCTCTCGTGGGTGGGGGGCTGGCCGGTTTCTCGCTCCTCGCGGCTTGGGCTCAGCCGGCCTCTTCTTACATCACTTGGCTGGTGGTCGCGCTGGTTGCCGCAGTGCTGCACATCGCTCTGGCGCTGGTGTCCGGCCGGACCTTCCTGGTGACTCTCGCCGGCCTCGGGCTGGGCTTTGGATTGGCGACGACTCGGGGATTGGACGTCTCGGCACCGCTCCCGGTGGCGGCCGGTGCCGGGTTGCTCGGTTTGCTGGCGAACTTCCTGCCGCTGCCGGAGAAGTGGCAGAAGCCCGTCCAACGGGGCGCACTGTTTGTCCTGGCCTTGCCGTTTCTCGGGTTGGCAATGGTTTGGGGGTCTCCCTTCACCCTCGCCGAGACCGGGTGGGCGATCTTGGGGTGGACGCTCCTGCTGGCGATCGGTGCCGCCCGCTGGCGTTCCGGATGGGTCTATGCCTTGACGGTGGCGTTGGCGGCCTTCGTGACCCTGTCGGCGACGCTGCGCGGGGTCTACGAACTCGACTATGCGGCTTCGCCGTTCACGATCGTCGGCGGACTGCTCCTCTTTGTCGCGCTATTGGTGGGCTGGCCGTTTGTGTGGCGTCGTCGCTTCGCCGAGACGCCCTTCGCCTGGTACGGCGCCGTCGCGGCCCTTCCTCTCTTCGCCCTGAGCCTGAGTATTTGGCTCCATCGGCAGGAGTTCGAGAACCGGTGGGGAGTCCTCGCCTTCTGCCTGGCCTTGATCGCCGGCGGTGCCTTCTTCTTCGCCCGGCGTCTCGGAACCGACGCGCCCGCGCAGCGGGATCGCGCTTCGATCGGCTTCGGGGCGGTGGGTCTCTGTTTTGCCGGGGCGGCGATCGCTCTGTTCCTGGGGGTGCAGTGGATCACCGTGGCCCTGGCCCTCCAGGGCGTCGCCTTGGTCGGCCTCTGGCGACGCTTTGATCATCCGGTGTTGAAGTACCTCTCCCTCGCCCTGTCTGCCGCCGCCACCCTGCGCCTCGTCGCCGGTCCGTGGACCCTGCGGGATCTGGCCGGTCCCGACCAGCTCCTGTTCAACGGCATCAGCTACACCTACCTCGTACCGGCGGTGGCGCTGGTCCTCGGGCTCTACTGGATGCAGCCTCTCGAAGCGGCGCGGGCCAGGGCCACGGAGCGGTTTCTGTATCGCTCCGGGAGGGCCTGGGGCGCGAAGGCCCTCGGCGGGGCGGCCCTGGGAGTGGTCTTCACCTGGATCAACCTGATCATCGTCAACGCCTTTCGCAGCGGACCGGAACTGGTGTGGGCCGCCGGCCGGAACGCCACTCGGGATCTGACCCAGTCGCTCGCCTGGACGGTTTTTGCGGTGACCTTGCTGGTCCTCGGTATTGCCCTTCGCAGCAAGGGCCTGCGCTGGGCGAGTTTGATCTTTCTCATCCTCACTATCGGCAAGGTCTTTCTCTTCGATCTGGGTGAGCTGCAGGATCTCTACCGGGTCGCTTCGCTGGTGGGACTGGCGGTGGCCCTGATCTTGGTGTCCTTGGTGTACCAGCGCTTCGTCTTCAAGGACTCCGGCGAGGACGACCCGAGGGAGGGCGCCGCTTCAGGGACTCCGAATTCGCCGGCCGGCGGTGGAGAGATCTGAGAGACTGTCTCTATGAACGCACGACACCCCAACCTTTGCCCGCCTCGTCGCCTCGGTTCGCTGCCTGGAAATCTGCCCTTCCTAGGAATGCTGGTCGCCGCCCTACTGGCGGTGCCAACCGCCCAGGCGATGTGCCTCAACGCGGTCTTCTTCGATCTCGGCGACACGCTGGTGGAGGCGGGTGGGGGAGGGCAGTTCGTGTTGCGGGCCGGCGCGCAGCAGACCGTCGATGATCTACAGGCGGCGGGGCTGCAACTCGGGGTGATCACCAATGTGCCCGACGGCTGGACGCGGGACGATCTCGAAGCGATTCTGGAGGATCCCACCTTTCTCGATGAGTTCGATGTGCTGGTGCTCTCCTCCCAGGCGCCGGCGCCGAAGCCCGATCCGCTGATCTACACCCACGCCCATGGGCTGCTGCCGACGGCGGTGCCGATCGGCGAGACGGCTTTCGTCGGCGAGACCCTGGCGGAGATCGCCGATAGCGAGAACGCTCCAACCAGCGGTGCACGGTCCGTCGGCATGGTCGGTATTCACTTGTCCGATGCCGCCCCCAGCCCTCTCGCCGACTACACCATCCCAACCGATGGCTTGCTCGACCTCGTGACCTTGCGCGAGACGCTGTGCGCCCTCTTCGCCGACGGTTTCGAGTCCGGTGACACCAACGCCTGGGACTCGACGGTCTCGGCTCGCTAGGAAAAGAGGCGGCTGACGAGGATCCGTCGGCGGCGTGTTGAAGAGTCTCCAAACGCAGGAAGAGAAGCTTTCGGCGGGACCGCCTCCCTCGCGGTAGCTACATCAGCCGTGGGTGTTGCAGGAAGAGAGAGCCGGGGAGGTCGGGTGAAAATAAGTTATATCTGCATATTGTAACGACATCGATTTCGAAGCGCCTTGTATGGATAGAAGGCTCGAAGGGAGCCTGTCCACTCATTTCGAAAGGAGCTTCACCATGGCAAATGAGGCGAGCGGTTCGGCCAGGATGCTGGCGAACTACGACAAGGCGTGCGTGCTCGACGCGGAGGCGATTCAGCGGGTGCGCGACACTCTGGATCGCCACGACCTGCGGTTGATCGATTGGCACTGCAAGGGGCAACCGGTTCCGGACTGGATCGGTGGTTCGGTGCAGGTGTCCCGCGACCGGGTCGGCAAGGCCATTCAGGCGTTGGCGGACATCGAGGGCGTGCGCCTCTGCTGCCTCGACGGCTTCCCCTACGGCTTCCCGGATCCGGACGAGTTCCGGGTGGCCTTCGAGGCGGTCGCGGGACAGTGAGGAAGGAGGCGGCGATGGGACCTACCGGCAAGTCGAGAATCGTGCAGATTCACCCTACCCGGCAGTGCAACCTTCGCTGCCTTCACTGCTATTCATCGTCCGGTCCGGAGCAGCGCGGCGAGATTTCGCCGCGCCGTCTCCGGTCCCTGATGGCCGAGGCCCGCGTACAGGGATACTCGGTGGTCGGGTTCTCCGGCGGCGAGCCGCTCCTCTACTCGGGGCTTCGAGAATCGCTCACCGCGGCTCGAGAACTGGGCCTGTTCACCACCGTCACCAGCAACGGCATGCTGCTCGACAAGCGGCGCTTGGCGATGCTCGAAGGCCGCCTCGGTCTGCTGGCGATCAGCCTGGACGGCTCCCCTGAGTCGCACAATCGCATGCGCGCCAATCCGCGCGCCTTCGAGGCGATGGAACGGCGGCTCGACGGAGTCCGCGGGTTGGGGATTCCCTTCGGCTTCATCTTCACTCTCACCCAGTACAACCTGGACGAGCTCTTGTGGGTGGCGCGCTTCGCCCTAGAGCAGGGCGCTTCGTTGCTCCAGATTCACCCGCTGGAGATCACCGGCCGCGCCGCCGAGGAGCTGAGCGGCAGCCGGCCGGACCCTACCGAGGCGGGTTGGGCCTATGTCGCGGCGACGAATCTGCAGCGCTCCGTCGGCGACGCCCTGCGCATCCAGCTCGACCTGTTCGATCGCGAAGCTTTGCGGCTCGATCCCGAACGGGTCTTCGCCGGTGACCGCGCCGGGGAAGAGTTTGAGCGCCCGCTGGGCGAGGTGCTCTCGCCGCTGGTGGTGGAGGCCGACGGTACCCTGGTGCCCATGCAGTACGGATTTTCACGCTCCTTCGCGCTGGGCAATCTCCACCACGAGGGATTCAGCCTCGCGGCAGCGGCGGTTCGATGGCGCCGTCACCTCGAAGAGGAATTTCGCTCTCTCTGCCGGTCCGAATTGGCTGGACTTCTGGAAACCGCCGACGACCTACCCATCAGCAACTGGTACGAGCGCTTGGCCGAGCGGGCGGCGGCCTGGGAGGGAGAGAGGAATCTGCTGGCGATCGGAGCGTAGGGGATTCTCCGGCGAGTTGTTAGTCTCGGGGATCCACAACCAAAGGACCCATCGATGACCGACCACCAGTCCCTCGAAGCCCTCGAAGCCCACCTCGACACCATCCGCCAGTCCCCCCGCGACGAGGGTCGCTTGGACTGGATCGTGCGGCGGCCCCAGGAGGATGGGCGTGAGGTGCTGGAGGAAGGGGTGCTCGACCCCAATGCGGGACTGGTGGGCGACTACTGGCAGTTCAAGGCCAGCACGCGCACCCCGGATGGCTCTCCCCATCCGGAAATGCAGCTCAACATCATGAACGCCCGGGTGATCGAGGCGATCGCCGGCGAAAAGGATCGCTGGGCGCCGGCCGGTGACCAGTTCTACGTGGACCTCGACCTGAGTTTTGAGCACCTGCCGCCCGGCAGCCGTCTGGCGATCGGCGAGGATGCGGTGGTCGAGGTCACGGAAGAGCCTCACCGCGGCTGTAAGAAGTTCGCGCACCGCTTCGGTCTCGATGCCCTTCGCTTCGTCAACGGCAAGGCCTCGGCCGACCTCCGCCTGCGGGGCTTGAACGCCAAAGTGGTCAAGGCCGGCACCGTTCGGCGAGGCGATCGGGTCCGCAAGCTGGCGGGCTAGCCCTGCACGCCATCCTCGGTTGCCGCGGCAAGGCGTGGACGGCGAACGACAACCGTAACGAATCCTCTGCAAAGTCAGCCGATGGAGGTGCGAAGGCGGCGGGTGCGCATGGAGCGACTCCTGGCTCGTCTGAAGAATCGAGGATGGTCATGTTCGGGAAGCATCGGGTCTTGTTTTCTCTTCGGAGGCGTTGCGCGGGTGCGGTGTCTACCCTCGCGCTGGGGGCGGCCCTTTTGCTGCCACTGGGTTGTGGGTCCCGGGCCGTCAGCCCAAGTATGTCGGATCCGACGCCACCGGAGGTCGAGCTCTTGATCGCGATTCAGCCGGGAGGAAAGTTGCATCAACTGCGTCCAGGCGACGCGGATGCCGAGGACAAACTGAGGAATCGCCGGACTCTTCGCCTGGGTATGACCGCATCGGGTTTCGATTCGGATCACGGTCTTCGGTCGGTGGCGCTCGTCGGGTCCATTGCCTTCAAGTGCTCGAAGGAGAATCCCCCGGGGTCCGAGATTCCCTTCACCGTCACGAACCAGATTGCCGTGATCGCCGTCGAAGTGAGCGAGCCGTTCGATGCAACGTCGGCGTTGGCCCGGCGAACGGTGGGCACGACCTTCCGAGATGTACTCGAGGGAGATTCTTCGGTACGAGGATGCTTGGGCGGGGGTGGCAGTCCATCCGATTTCGAAGGGTCTGTGCAAGCCGAAGCCGTCAACTTCAACAGCGATCCGACCTCCGCGGTCCGACGGTCGCCGACCTACTCCTTCACGGTGCGCTGATCGGGGCAGCGCTCTTCCTCACTCTCCGCCTTGGCAAGGCTTCGGTGCCCTTGCGTGCTTCCTCGCAGCCATCATGGAGGATGTCCGCGGTGGTGTCCCAGGACTGCATCAGGGGGATGATCGATCCTCTCGCCACGAACTCCTTGGGTACCACCCTGAGTCGCGTTACGAGATCGACCTTTGGGTGGATCTCCCCTCCGTCTCCGGAGTTACCGAATTCTTGTTTCCGTGCATCGAGAAAGACCTGCGCAGAGTAGCGAGGAGGTTGGGGAGCGCAAGGCGCTCGGGCGGTTAGATGTCGACAAAGACTCCCTGGTGGGCCTCCGTTCGGGATCGACTGCAGCCATCTAGCCCGCGGGGCGGTACCGATAGGATGAGGGACGAACTTGCCAATAGGAGGAGGCCGAATGGATCGTCGAAACTTCATCGTCGGCGCCGCCGCTTGGATGATCGCCCACGACCTTCTGGCCGAGGGGACCGCTTCGGTGCCGCGGAGAGATGCGGACCCTCGGATTCGCGGCATCCGTCTACAAACCCATCATCCCTTGGAGGCTATGGCCGATTTCTATGTCGGTGCGATGGGCATGCGGCGGGTACGCTCCGGGCCGAGGGCGCTGGTCGTCGAAGCGGGGGCCACTCGCCTCGAGTTCGTCTACGAAGAGCCCACCAGCGCCGACACGGTGTGGCCGCAGGGTCCCGGCGGTGCCTTCTACCACTTCGCCTTCAACATTCCCGAGAACAAGATCGCCGCGGCCCGCGACTGGCAGCTCGAGCGCACGCCTCTGTTCGAAACCCCGGACCCCATGCGCGACCCAGCCTTTGCGAAGGACGTGCGCCACTTCCGTAGCTGGAATGCACACTCGGTCTTTTTCTACGACCCGGCCGGCAACGTGGTAGAGCACATCGCCCGCCACGACATGAACAATGCGGCGCCCGGCGCCTTCTCCCCGAAGGATTTCCTCTGCGTCAGCGAGATCGCCCTGGTGACGGATGACGTCGAGGCCCTTGCCCAACGGCTGATGCCGGATCTCGCCATCGAGCAGTACCGCGGCGGCGGCCAGTTCTTCCGCGCCCTCGGTGACGAGCACGGTCTCGTCCTGCTTTTCGGTCGCGGACGCGAGCAGGGCCTCGGCTCCGGTAAGCTTCGCCGGGCGGCGCCCTTTCCCTGCGAGATCGAGTTGGCCGGCACCAGTTCAAAGGTCGCTTTGCCCGAGGGACCGTATTTCATTCGGTCCGGCTGAACCTCATCTCGGTGGAGGCGCCCTGGTTGTGTACTCGCTGGATTCCCGCGGAGAAACCCATGCCCGAACCCGCTGCCATCAAGCCCACCATTGCCCTCAGCCTGCTGGAAAGGATCGATGTCCGCGTCGGCACCATCGAGGCGGTCGAGGTGGTGCCGAAGTCGGACAAGTTGGTGCGATTGATCGTCGACTTCGGCGATCACCAGCGGCGTATCCTCGCCGCCTTGAAGGGTGAACGGGCCGACCCGCGGGAGATCGAAGGTCGCCAAGCGCTGTTCGTGGTCAATCTCGAGCCGCGCCCGATGATGGGAGAGGTCTCCGAAGGCATGCTCTTCGATATTGGCTACGCCGATGGCATTATGCCGGTGCTGGCAGTGCCGGAGAAGGCGGTGCCCAACGGTAGCCGGGCGGGATAGCGACCTGCCGGCGCCGGCTGGACCTAGGGCATCGCCGAGACGCGGCGATCCGAACGGTTTCGGCCGGCGTATGTCTAGCGTGTCCGGCCGGATCGAGCCGTGTCCGGACACTTCATCTTCGAATTGGATTCGACCTGCCTGAGGAGCCGTGATGCGTCGACTGACCCCCGCTTTGTTCGCCCTGGCGCTACTTCTTGCTGTAGCAGGCGCTGCCCAAGCGCAGGATACGAGCGCCGACTGCACTTTGACCTTCGATGCGATTTGGAGTGCCGCCACCCATCCGACGGATTTTCCTCCGGGAGCACACTTTTCGCCGCTGATCGGAGGCAGCCACAGCGATCAGGTTTCTTTCTGGGCACCCGGAGGTACGGCGACGGCGGGAATCCAGGCAATGGCCGAGACCGGAGCGACGACTCCCCTGCGCAACGAAGTCCTCGCCGCCATGCAGGCCGGAACGGCGGCGGCGGTGATTTCCGGCGGTAGCGTGGACGATTCGCCGGGATCGGCGCTCGCGAATTTCAGTCTCGAGGTCGGCCATCCGCTGGTGACCGTGGTCACGATGATCGCTCCGAGTCCCGACTGGTTTGTCGGACTGCACGGCCTCCCGCTCTTCGACGAGGGTCACTGGATCGAAACCGTCGAGGTGCCTCTTCCGCCTTACGACGCCGGAACGGACTCCGGCGTGACGTTTTCCTCGTTGGACGATCCCACCAATCCACAGGGGGTGATCACGCAGATCACTACCCACCCCTTTCTCGGAGGCACCTCTCTGGGCACCTTCACCATCACCTGCGCCAGCGCCTTGATCTTCATGGACGGATTCGAATCCGGAGATTTGACGATCTGGTCCGCCTCTACCTCCTGATCCGGAGTCCGGCCGGTGGTGGACCCTGCGAGCGCCAAAAGGCGCCCGCAGGGGGAGCCGGGCCTGGCACTCAGATGGACCGGCAGTGCTCCCGAAAGCGATCGAGAATTGCCCGCCAACGGTCGCGCAGGCGATCGAGTGTTTTGCGGTCGGGAACTTCGCTGTGTCGCGCCACCAGGCTGGAGCGACCGTCCGGCTTTCGATCCACCGTCAGTTCGACGATCGAGGTGTCGGGGCGGTAGCGCAGCCGGTAGCCGCGCTTGCTGGGCTGAAACTCGCTGTTCGCCAGCTCTTGTCGTAGCGATTCACCGGGTTTGCCGGCGGCGTTGTCCAGCCAGATAGCGGTATCTCGCCGCAGTAGGTCACAGGCCATCTCGGCGTCCACCGGCAGCACGCGAGAGACGGACACTTGGTAGGTGCCTGTGCCTTGCTGGCCGATCTCCCGCAGGCCGTGAACTCGCTCGTAGGCGACGGTGATGGACTGGGCGTACCAGGCGGAGACGTTGTGGTCTTGTTGCAGGTGGCGGGCGGCGGCGGTGTGGCCGGCCTTGCGCGCGCCAAAGCGGTCGAGCACGCCGAACCAATATTCGAATCCGTGGCCGGTTTTCTCGCGGCAGCGATCGTCGCTCACCGCGCCGGTGGCGGGAGCCTTGCGCGCCCGCTCGGCGGACTCCGCGGTCTTCGCTTGGCGTTCAGCGTCGAGCTGGGCGAGCACGTGGCGGCGCGCGGCGGCATAGCTCTCGCCGGTACGTTGGGCCCGGGCGCGGATTTTGGCTTTGAGTTTGCTGGCGTCGGTCATCGTCTTCGTCCTCTCTCGTTTCGAGACCCAACCCCTTCCGTCGCTGGCTTGCGCCCGAAATGCAGAACGAGACGTGATGGCGGCTTCGCGATGGCCGCGGCTCGAGGTATTGGGGACCCCTTTGCCCCTTCCGTGAGCCCGGCGACGGCGGGCTGATCAGGGGTTGGGCGGTGAGCTGACGCCGGTTTTTAGGCTGCCACAGGGGGAGGAGAGGAGTCAAGCGGCGGGATGAGACCTGGCCGCAGCCCCATCCCGGGCCCACTCCCTACTGGTGCGCGTCGAGAAACGCCACGATCTCGTCGTTGAAGTCGCTGGTGATCTCGTGGGCGCCGTAGAGCTCGTCGATCTGCCGCTTGGCCTCTTCGGTGAAGGGCGCCGTGAAGCTCGGTTCGAGGGCGATCACCGTCAGGTCGAGGTTCGCCGATTCGTTCACGGGGATGTTGCAGGGGTCGAGGTAGCCCGCGTCGAAAAGCTGGCTCACGGCGTCGGCGGAGTCGCTGGCGGATACCGCCGATGAGGGGTCGGCGATGCGTGCGAAGGCGTACTCCGAAGCGCCGATCGGCTCGTTGATGTACGACTCCCAGGACACGCCGGCGGCGTCGATGAAGCTCTGGTTCGTCAACAGTCCGGCGTCGTCCGGCAGCACCCGCGAGTCGTTCTCGCCGATCACCCACAGGGTGGGCGGTGGCGAATCCGGATTCAGGGCGGGATCGTAGGTGGCGGAGTCGCCGCGCACATTGAGGAGGACGAGAGCATGGGCCGGTTCGTAACGGGTGGCCAGGCTGCCGAAGAAGCCGCCGGAAGAAAAACCCAGGTAGAAGATCGGTGTGTCGGCGGGTATTTGGCCGGTCGATTCCATTTGGCCGATCGCCGTCTGCAGATTGACGATGTCGACATTGGTGGCGGCGTCCGTCGGGTCGAAGTTGCCGTCCGTCGGATCGTCGCTTTCGAGGGCGACGATGGCGTAGCCGGCATCGACCAGCGCCTCCACCAGCCGCCGCGGCTCGATGCGATTGAACCAGATGGGCACTCCACCGCCGCCATCGAACAGCACCACCAGGCCAACCGGTGAGGCGGGGGCGTAGTAGCGCGCCGTCGTCTGACCGACCGGCGCCGTCTGGTAGGTCCAGTTGTACTGTGGCGGCAGGGGATCCGGCCGGTACTCGCAGGTGTCCGTCGGTTCATCGTCGTAGTCGTAGTCGTAATCCGTATCGGTGGTGGTGTCCGTGTCGGTCACGGTGTCCTCCTCCTTGGAGTCCTTTGGACAGCCGAGAAGAAGGATGCAGGCCGCGGAGACGATGACCGCTAGGAGGAATCGCGCCAGGGATGGTTTTGTGTTCATGGAGACCTCAGGCGCCGGGCGGTCGGAAACGTTGCATCGGTGAGCCCCCTCACGGTATTCCGGTAGGGAAGGCGAGATCGAGTTCCCGCCGGGTCGCGATGGGAATCTCGCGGGCGATGGCGTCGGGATCGGTCACCCGGTCGTAGGCTTGTTTCGACACGTGGGCGCCGTCCGAGGCGCGAATCAGCTCCACCCGCAGGTCGGAAACAGGCATGGCTCTCGCGGTGCGAGCGCTCGAGGAAGCCGATCTCGGTTCCGACGAACATTCCCCTGGCACTTGGTATTGGGTTCCGACGAACACTCCCGAACATTCCCCTGGCACTTGGTATTGGCAGCGAACATTCCCTTGGCACTTGGTTTCGGCACTTGGTGTCGGGGCACTGGGTGTTAGGTCCGTGGGAGCTATGCTTCCTTCGGCGGTGGGCCAAACGATGATCGAAGGAGCGTTCGGAGGGGGAGCGATGGCGTTTAAACGGGGAGGGCGAGGCACGGGCAGTCTCTGGCGGTGGATTCTTTCGGCGGGGTTGGTCGCCGCCCTCGGGTGTTTCGGAGCGTTGCGCCCACCTTCCGTTCCGATGGCGACGACTTCGCTCGCGGAAGGCACCGATTCTTCGTGCCTGGTGGTCCTTCTCCCGGGGCGCGCCGACCGACCGGTGGCCTTCTCCCGGGAAGGTTTCGCGGAGGGCGGCGTCTGGGGTTGTGAGGTGATGGCGGTGGACGCCCATCTGGGCTACTACCGCAGCCGCACGGTCGTCGATCGCCTGCGCCAGGACGTGGTGTTGCCGGCGCGCGCGCGGGGCTTCGAGGACGTTTGGCTGGCCGGCGTTTCCCTCGGCGGGCTGGGCAGCCTGCTGTACGCGAAAAACCACCCGCAGGACCTCGCAGGGGTCTTCGCCATCGCGCCCTTCCTGGGCGAAGCGAAACTGCTCGACGAGATCCGGAGCCAGGGTGGGGTGAAGGCCTGGAGCCCCACGGTGACTTCCGGCGACGAATCGCTGGAGGGGCTATGGGCCTGGCTGCAGGAGGTGTCCGAGGGCTCCCCGGCCCCGCCTCTATTCCTGGCCTTTGGAGCGGACGACGCCTTCGCTGACGGGGGCGAGTTGTTGGCCGAGATCCTGCCGGCGGATCAGACCTTGCGAGTGGCCGGGGGGCACGATTGGGCGACCTGGCGCCTACTCTGGCGGCGCTTCCTGTCGCTGGCTGGAGCGCGAAGCATCCCCTGAGGCATTCCCCTGGCGCCTACTCTGGCGGCGCTTCCTGTCGCTAGCTGGAGCGCGAAGCATCCCCTGAGACATTCCCTGAGACATTCCCCTGGCACCTTCGAGGAGAGCCTGTAGTTCGTTTCGCCATGCTGTAGGATGGGTTCAATCTCTATGTTTCGGGAGATCCTCCAAACCATCCGTTCCCTCGCCAGAAATCCGGTTCTGGCGGCCGCCGTCGTGCTGGTTCTTGCCCTGGGGGTCGGTGCCGCGACCACCGCCTTCAGCGTCGCCTACGGGGTGATGATTCGGCCGCTGCCCTACGGGGATCCCGATCGCATTTTCCAGCTGCGGGAGACCCATCCCGCGAAGGAGTGGGGCAGCGACGCGGTGGCGGACGGCAACTACCTCGATTGGCGTGAAAACAGCCGCAGTTTCGCATCTTTGGCGGCCTACCTCCCTTGGTATTTCAACTTGACCGGCGAACCGGGGGCGGAGCGTCTCGGCGGCCTCTATGTCTCCCAAGACTTTTTTGCCGTCCTCGGGGTGTCCCCGCGGGTTGGGCGCCACTTCGGCCGCGACGAAACGGCCGAGGCCGCCGACGTCGTCGTTCTGAGTCATGAGCTGTGGCAACGCCGGTACGCGGGTTCGGAGGAGGTGGTCGGGCGGAGCATCACCGTCGATGGCGATCCCCATGTGGTGGCCGGCGTCATGCCGCCGGATTTCGTGTTTCCGTCTCCGTCCATCGAGCTGTGGTCGCTCCTCTCCTTCAGTGAAGAAGACGCCGCCAATCGCACCGACCGGTCGATTCGAGTGATCGGGCGGCTGGCGGACGGGGTCGGGGAGGAGCGGGCACGAGCGGAACTTCAAACGATTGCCGCGCGGCTCGCCGGCGAACATCCGGAATCCAACGACGGCTGGAGTGTCGCGCTGGAGTCCCTGCACCAGGCGATGGTCCACGAGGCTCGACCGCAACTCCTGGTGCTCCTCGGATCCGTCGCCTGCCTTCTGCTTCTGGCCTGCGTCAATGCTGCCGGCATTCTCTTCGCCCGCGCCGAGGCCCGGCTCGGAGAGGTTGCCCTTCGCCGGGCCCTCGGCGCCGGTACTCTCTACGTCGTGCGCCTTCCTTTCTTCGAGGGGCTGCTGCTCTCGCTGGCCGGCGGCGCCCTCGGATTGCTGTTCGCCCACTGGGGTTTGGCGATCGTTACCGGCTTGGGATCGAAGCATGTGCCGCGCCTGCACGACATTCGCCTGGATCCCGGCGTGTTGCTGTTCGCCGCTGTGCTGGCCGTTTTCACCGGCCTGGCCGTTGGGGCACTGGCTGCCTGGCGGGTGTTCCGGCGCGCGCCGGGGACCTTGCTGACTTTGGCCTCGCCGCGCCAGGGCCGTCGGGGTATCGGGCGGAGCCTGGTGGTGGTCGAGGTGGCGCTGTCCCTGACCCTGCTGACCGCTGCCGGGTTGATGGCCCAGAGCCTGTGGAAGCTGAGCCGCGTGGAGACCGGCTTCGAGGTGGACCATTTGCTGGTGCTCAGCCTCAGCCTTTCCGGCGAACGCTACTGGGATCAAGGGGAGGTGCTCGGCTATTTCCAGCGCGCCAGCGAGGGGCTGCGGTCCCTGCCCGAGGTGCGATCCGTCGGCTGGACATCGGCCGTGCCGCTCTCCGGCGGCGGGTGGAGGCACGGGGTGATTTTCGAAGACCGATCGGATTCGGCGGCCGGAGAAGCCGTCACCGGCCACAAAGTGGTCGACAACTATTTCTCGACCGTCGGCCTGAGGATGGTCGCTGGCCGTGGTTTCCTGGAGAGTGATCGCGCCAGCGAAGTGCTTCATGTGGTGGTCAACGAGACCTTCGCCGAGCGCTTCTTCGCGGGGCGAGATCCGATCGGCCAGCGCATCAAGCGCGGAAAGCGCGACGACGACAAGCCCTGGAAGGTGATCGTCGGAGTGGTCGAGGACGAACGACACGCCGGCATCGGCGTCGAACCCGAGCCGGAAATCTACGAACCGCACGATCAGCAACCGTTCCCCTACATGAGTCTGGTCCTGCGGACCGAGGGAGATCCCCTTCAACTGGCCGAGGCGGTGCGCAGCCGCCTGCGAGAGGCGGATCCCGAGCAGCCGGTTTACGGCTTGCGAACCATGAAGAGTCTGGCCGAGGAGTCCATTGCCGTGGAACGTACCGCCGGTTGGATGCTGGGCTTCTTCGCTCTGCTCTCGCTGCTCCTGGCCGGTACCGGCCTCTACGGCCTGATGACCGTTGAGCTGGCCCGGCGTCGGCACGAGATGGGTGTTCGGATCGCGGTGGGTGCCGGACGTGGCAGGGTTCGTCGGCTGGTGCTCCTTCAGGGAATGGCGTTGGTGGTGGCCGGCGCGGTGGCCGGTCTGGTCGTCAGTCTGTGGACGAGTCGATTTCTGAGCAGCCTGCTTTATGGCGTGGGAGCACTCGATCCAAGGGCATTTGTCTGTGCCCTCCTGACCTTGCTGGCGGTGGGCCTCCTCGCCTGCTACCTGCCCATACGCCGGGCGCTGCGGGCGGATCCTCTCCAGGCTCTGCGGGTGGTCTAGGCCGCCACTCTCATCGGCCTACTGCCGCGCGGGGCTGGTAGACTCCTCGATACCAATTCATTTCAGGAGGGAAACCATGTCTCAACGCACAGTGTTGGCTGCGGTGGTGGGTGGAATTGTGCTGTTCGTGCTCGGCTACCTGATCTATGGCATCGCCTTGGCGGATTTCTTCGACGGCCAAGGGGTCGGAGCGGTCGACGAACCGATTCTGTGGGCGATCTTCGTCGGCAATCTGGTGATGGCGATTCTCATCACCTACATTTTCGCCCAGTGGGCGTCGATCAGCACTTTTGGGGGTGGGTTCAAGGGTGGCGCCATCATCGGCGGGCTGATCGCCCTGTCCATCGGATTGGTCATGCACGGCGTTTCCGGGGAAATGACCTTGGTCGGCGTGGTCGCCGAAGTGATCGTCTCGATTGTTCGGGTGGGTCTCGCCGGCGGCGTCATCGGCATGCTGCTCGGCCGCAAATAGTAACCTCTCCCGAAGAGGAAATCGGAGCGGTCGCGCGGTTGGCGACCGCTCCCGTTGATCATTCCCAACTCGCTCGTCCAGCGCAAAGGTCGATCCGGGCTCGTTGCCGGCCGAGCTGCAGGATCTGTACGTCCGGGTCATTCACGATGCCCTCCGGCTCGAAGTCGAGATCCCAGGCGACCCGCCGGGGTCCTGGGGCGCCTTCCGCACGGCGACTCGGTCCTCATGGGCCTCCGAACCGGACTCACCCAGGGCCGCCAGTTCGACGCGGCCGAGTCATGATCCCGAGGGACGGGGAATTCTGTGGCGAAAATGTGACCTAATCTTCTTTGGAAGATTCCTTCTGAGAGGCGCCTTCGCTTCGTCTGGAAACTGCGGCGGGAGGCTTCCTTCACTCGCCCATTAGATCCCACCGGTTGCCTTCGAGGTCCCGGAAGACCGCCACGCGCCCGTAGGCCTCAGAGCGCGGCGGCGAAGTGAACTGCACTCCGGCATCGATCATCCGCTGGTAGCTGGCGTCGAAGTCGTCGACCCGCAAGAAAAATCCGACCCGACCGGCGCACTGGTTGCCGAGCGCTTGGACCTGGCGCTCGCCATCGGCGCGGGCCAGCAGGATCCCCGTTTCGCCGCCAGGCGGCCGCACCACCACCCAGCGCTTGGGTCGACCGTCATTGGTCAGCGAGGGGGAGTCCTCGATCAGTTCGAATTGGAGCACGTTGACAAAGAAGTCGATTGCCGGGTCATAGTCTCGAACGATCAGGGCGACGAGTTGGATTTGTGCCATGGTGGTCACCTTCTCGCGTTGGGTCAGAAGTGTCGGTGTCCGCCGTCCGCTGAAGGCTTGGGCCATGCCTCGGGCGGAGGCGGTACCGGGCAGCCATTCTCCATCCGGGGTTCGGTATTCCCAAAACGAGCGGTACACTGCTGTGTCCGGAGAGTCGCCATGAAGATCCTGAATCATCCCCGTTCCGTGGGTTGGGCTGTAGCAACGCTGCTGATTGCCGGTTGGCTAACCGGATGTCAGACGGCAAAACCGGTGGCCTCATCGGCAGTGGCCCTGACGCCGCTCACGACGCCGGAAATTCTCACGGAAGAGCAGGCGAGGGGCGAACTGGCACTGTTGCGGAAGGGACTCGAACGCCTTCATCCGGGGTATCTGCGCTACGCGACGGAAGAGGAAATCGTCACGGGCTGGAAGCGCTTGGATGCGGTGGTCGAAGGTGGTGTCGAGTTGGGTACCTGGTACCGCGAGATCTCGGCCCTGCTGTCGCGCCTGGGCTGTGAGCACAGTCGGGCCGAGTTGCCTGACGTCTTGGAAACACAGCGGCAGGAAAAGCCGTCGTTTCTTCCGTTCCGCTTCCGGCTGTTCGGTGATCGCATGTTCATTGCCGAAGCGGCGGACGGAGCGGGCTTGCTGCGCGGCGACGAGGTGATCGCGCTGGACGGGAGACCGGTACGAGAGGTTTTGGATGCTTTGCGCCCGTTCGTGCCGATCGATGGTGTCCGCACTCGGGAGTTGGAGAACGCCTCGTTGGAGGACGACGGCGACTTTCTCGGCAGCACCTTCGAGCAGTTCTACCCCCTGGTGTTCAGCTCGTCGCCGAAGGTGAGGGTCCAACTCGCCGGAACGGCGGGTGTGCGCGAGTTCCACAAGGTGACCTACGAAGATTGGCTCGCCTTGGCGGGTCCCGAGGCGCGGCGCTTCCTGAACTTCAAAGACGCGGTGACGGCTAGGGATCTCGATCGAGGCACTGCGTATTTGGCGGTCGACACCTTCGTCAACTACCGCGATCCGGTCGATCCATTGACTCTCCTTGTCCCTCATTTCCGACGCTGGAATGGCGAGGGCAAAAAACGCCTGATCGTCGACCTGCGCAACAACGGCGGCGGCAGCACTGACGCCATGTTCGCCCTGGCGACGCTCTTGGTGGATGGGGCCTTCACCGTCACGTCCGAGGCCTACATTGCGCAGCGAGACCCCGGCCTCGATCTCCTTCCGTTCCTTTCGACCTGGGAGACCCGGGCGCTCAAGCCGAAACGCTTCTCGCTGGCGAGGGCGGGTGAGGGGAGGTGGCGGTTGCGTCACCGGGTGCTCGATACCGGTCGCCGTGAATGGCAACCCCACGAAGATCACTTTCGGGGTGAGGTGATCGTCCTCACCAGTCGCTTCAACGCCTCCGGCACCACCACCCTGCACACTCTCTTGAAGGACAACGGCTTCGCCCGACTGGTCGGCGAGCGCACCGGAGGCAACGTCTCCGGCGTCACCGCCGGCGTTCTCCTCTACCTCAACCTGCCGGTGAGCGACATCACTGTCCGCCTGCCGAGACTGCTTCAGACCCTCGAGCTTCGGCACCCGGAGCGCTTCGAGCCGGACCGAGGGATCGAACCCGATGCCCTGGTCGAGTCGACGCTGGAGGGCTTTCTCGCGAGGAAGGACGAAATCCTGGAGGCCGCCCGAGCGCTGCCGCCGGAGTCCGGGGCGATGGGCGGGAGCGATAGGGGAGCTGAGTAAAGAAAGCCGGGGAGCCTGCTCGGCTCCCCGGCGAGTGGACGGTAGGGAACTACGTTGTCTCGTTAGTGCCGGCCGTTGAAGGTCGGGCGCTGGTCGCCGTCGTAGTCATGCGGCTCGAGGTCCTCCCACGGCACCCGGTCGTCCGGGCACGGCGGGCACGGGGCGCCGCCGCCATCGTCGTCGATGCCGTCGCAGTTGGCATCTTCGCAGTAGCAGTGGTCCGCCACGCCGTCGCCGTCGGAGTCGACGCCGCCGGTGTAGTTCTTGTGGCTGCTCTTGGTCTTCGGGCCGCCGCCGCCAACGTGCGAGGGAACGGTGCACTCGGGAGTGCCGCCGCCACCGCCACCGCTGCCGCTGGTGCCGCAGATCTTCATGCCGCCGGTGAAGCTGTTGCTTCCGATGGTGGTGGCGGAATCCGGATTGCCGTCCGCATCCACATCGACCTGCACATTCGCGGGCAGCGCGCCGAGGTTCATACCGCCGAGGGCGGACTTGACGGTCCAGTCAGCACCGGTGGCATTGAAGGTGGCCTCGGGGCAGTCGCCGGCGCCGCAGTCCTGGGTGAACTGGATGGCCGGTGCCGGGCTCACCCGCACGTAGCGCAGCAGGAAGTAGGCCCGCAGGTTGGCGTCGAAGGTGCCGCCGTTGCCGCAGGTGCGACAGATGGTCATGCTGCCGATCGGCTGCGCCGAGGTGAGGCTCAAACCGGCGACGATCTTCCAGGTCTCGCTCGATCCTCCGCTGTAGGTAACGGTGAAGGGATTCGATTCGAGGTGGAGGGCCTGGAAGTCGATCGGGACCGAGGCGCAGCTTCCCACGGACAGATTGCCCGTCGGGGCCATGCGCCGGACGATGGTGTCGATGCCGGCGCCGAGGCCGCCGGAGTTGGCGATCGGCTGACCGAAAAGGGTGACCTTGGAGGCCATCGCGTTGGAGCCGGCGCCGAAGAAACCGGCGGGCAGCGGATTGAGGTCGAAGCGCAGGTAGGTCCCACCGTCGTTGAAGGTGGTCCAACCGTCGTCTCCGGCGGCGAAGTTGACGGTGACGGGGGCGACGACCTGGGCGACCAGGGGGGACGCCAGGATCAGCGCCGCGGCAATAACGAGCATTCCTTTGAGCTTCATAGATCCTCCAGGCTTCGGTGGACGGTGCCATACGAGGCGAACGCCGCCTCACTTAGTACAGCGAGAAAGATCTACGTATCCAACAAGAGACACTAAATTCGCCAACTACATATTCATTGCTCGAGGTGCCGGTGGGAGGAGCGCCGACCTAGGCTAGCGGCATCACCGCGCTGGATCGATAGACTGGCGCGATGGAACGCCTGTTCACCCTCGGGCACTCGAACAAAGACGCGGAAGAGTTTCTGGCGCTGCTCGCGGCGGAACCCGCCATCGAGCGATTGGTGGACGTGCGGCGATTCCCCGGCTCGAAGCGACACCCGCACTTCGGCCGCGAGGCCCTCGCCGCCACCCTGGCGGACGCCGGTATCGACTACGAGCACCTGCCGGACTTGGGCGGCCGTCGGCGGGGACACGCCGACAGCCCGAACACCGCCTGGAGGAACCTGAGCTTTAGGGCCTACGCCGACTATATGTTGGGCCCGGAATTTCAGACGGCGTTGGCCCACCTGGAGGAACTGGGCCGGCAGCGCTGGACGGCGGTGATGTGTTCCGAAGCGGTGTACTGGCGCTGCCACCGGCGGCTGATCGCCGATGCGTTGGTGGTGCGGGGTTGGCGGGTAAGCCATCGCCTTGGCCCGGGCCAGGACGTGGACCACGAGCTCCACCCGGACGCCGTCGTGGAGGACGGCGTCCGGCTCACCTACCCGGCGCCCTCGGAGCGCCAAGAAATTTTGTTCTAGAGAACGAGCGGGAGCCTAATGCGTTCTTTACCGAACCTGCAAAGCAGAGAGCGATCTGCTACTCCAGCAGATCGCTACCGAGCCCGAAGGGCGAGGCGGCGGCGTGAGCCGCCGAAGATGGGGGTGTGCCGCCAAGAATGACACTTCTTGGCGGCGAGGGGGGCGCGAGCCCCCCTGCTCAAAGCTGAACGGGCTGTAGACCCGTCCCGAAGCGGTCGCTGATCTCATCGAGCAGAGTCAGCGTGAAGGTATAATTTCCGCGCTTCAAGTCCTTGACGGTCAGGCCGAAGCGGGCCGGGGCGTTGTCGTCGGCGTCGGCGATCTTGTCCGCCGGCAGGCGCAGGTCCTGGCGTTCGCGGTAGAGGTTAACCAGTTCGCCCTCCTCGTCATACACGGCGAGGTAGAGGTATACCCTTCCGACCATCTCATCGCCGTAGGGCACCAGCGTCACGTCCTCCAGCGGGATGACGCCGGCCACCGTTAGAGTGACCTTCTTGGCGGTGACTTTCTCCGGCGGCATGATCTCGACGGCGATCGGGAAGTCGCCGCGATCCTTCGGGAAGGTGAGCGGGGTGGTCAGCTCGTTGACCAGGCGGTCTTGCCGGCTGATGTGCAGGTAGCCTTCGCGGTTGGTCACCCGCAGGCCCTTGCGGTTCGTCTTGACCCGCAGCTTGTGGTACTTGCGATCCGGGTTGCGGCGGGTCTGGAAGCCGAGCACGTAGGCGTTGGCGGTCAACTCGTCGATGTTGTCGAAGGAGTTGTAGTAGCGAGTGGTGGAGAAGAATTTGCCGCCGGTGCCCTCGGCCATGATCTTGGGCGCCGACTCCGCATCGATCTCCGGCGGCAGCGATTCGAAGCCGCCGGTGAAAGAGATCTGCGGCGTGCGCTCGACGTCGAGGTACGGTGCCTTGGCGGCCAGTCCGGCGAAGCTGGAGATCGGGTAGATGGCGAAGCCGGCGGCGTTGGCGGTCTTGATGATCACCTCGTAGCGCTGCTGCAGTTCGGCGTGGACGGCGTTGATCAACGGATCGTTGCGCTTGTTGGTGCCGGGGGTGCCCTGACCGAAGAGCTGCGCCGGCCCGGGCAACGACTCGAGGCCGCCGGAGATGAGCACCAGAGACTTGCGGCCGGGAAGGCCGGAGTAGGCGCGCATGGTTTGCACCAGGGCGGTGGTGGTGCGGTCGAAGCGCTGCAGCGAGGTGAACATGCGATCCCGCTGCTCGAACTCCTGGAAGGTGATCTGCCGCGGGCCGGCGCCGGAGTTGGTGTCGCCGGCGGAGAACTGGCCGAGGCCCGGCGCCCGGCTGACCACCAGCGGATCCTCGCTGACGTTGCGGTCGCCGGCGTGGGGCCGGCGCACCGGCACCGGCAGATCGCGGATCTGCGACAGGGCGGCGAGCACCGTGGACTTGTTGCTGGTAAACGGCTGCAGGTGCTGGATCCGGTCGCTATGGGCGATGACGGCCCACTCGTAGGTGCCGTCGAACTGTTCGAGAATGAAGCGCTCCAGACCTTCGATCGCCTTGTCCCGCGGGCGCTTTTCGAGCGAGTTGGTGTCGAACAGAATCGCCATGCGGCGGCGCTTCTTGGGATCTACCCACTCCGTCTCCTCGCTCGTCGCTTCGCGCCGCGCTCGGCCGTCGTTGAAGGCGTAGAAGTTGGTGATCTCCTGCTCCTTGCCGTCTTCATAGAGCACGAAATCTTCGGCCGTCAGACCCGAAACCGGGTTGCCTCGCCGGTCGGTCACCACCACGTCGACGTTGACTACTTCGACCTGGATCTCGTCGACGATGGTTTCGAGATCGACCTCGTCTTCCTGGACATTTTCTTGGGCGACGGCCGCGACGCTGAGGAGCGAGGCCGCCAACAGGATCAGAAGGAGGGGGGTGATGCGGAGAACTGAAGGACGAGGCATGACGGAGCTCCCTTCTAGGTGGCAGCGAATTCTGAGGGGATGGGGCTGAGTACCTTCACCACCACAGTATACGCGACGGCCACAAGGGCGGACGCTATACTGGCGAGGCGTCTCGCGAACTGATTCGCCCGTTCGACCCCTAAGGGAGCTTGTCGATGACCTCCACCTGCTCGCGCCCCCTCTCCCTACCGGCGACCTTCCTGGCGGTCGGCCTCGGGGTGCTCTTCGTCGTGCCATCGCTCTTCGCCCAGTCGCCCGACCCGGGGGACACTCCGCAGAAGAAGGAGACCTTCACCGGCACCGCCCAGGTCACCGCCGTCGACCTTCTGCTGGAAGTACGCGGTCCCGATGGTGAGGTGCCGGACGATCTCCGCCCGCAGGATTTCGAGGTGCTCGAAGACGGCGCAGCGCGGCCGGTGGTGGGAGTGGAGGTGTTTGGGCCGCGCCGCACCGCCGGCCAAGGCACCGCCGCCAGAACCTCTTCCCGCAAGTCCTCGAACGAGGAACCCGGCGCCGAGAACGCCTGGACCTGGAGGATCGTGGTCTACATCGATCAGGTGCTGTCGAGTTCGCGCTCGATCCGCCGCACCTGTGAGGCCCTGGCGGCCCAGGCCGGCCGCTTGGCGGACCTCGGCACCGTCGAAGTGGTAGTGGCGAGCCCGCGGCCGCAGGAGGTCCTGCCTCCCACCCGCAGCGCCCGTTTGATCGAGCAGACCCTTTCCCGCCTGGCGCGGGAAACCACCGGCCGCGATGCTCTGCGGCACCTGCGGCGGCAGTACCTCTCCGCCCTCCAGGTGAAAGGCGAGATTGACGGCACCGGGGTGCCGACGGTCGCTACCGATCCCTTTGCGGACACCGGCGGAGCGACCACCGGGCAGGCCGGCCGGCGGGTAGGGGGGCGCGGTGGCGGACCCACCATCCGGGATGGTTCGAATCTCTCCCGGCGGCGCCTCGTCCGCTCGACCATTCCCGAGGAAGTGGGCCTGCTGCGCGGTCAGCACGACGCCATGATGGCTTGGTTGAGCAGCTATTCGGCGGTCGGTGCCCGCGCCCTGGTGATGGTCAACGACGGCTACGACCTCGATCCCGCCGAGTTCTATTTGAGCGGCATCTCTCCCGGATCCACTCTTTTCGGAGAGATCAATGCCGACCTCCAGAACCTTCCCGTCGCGCCGGGCAACGAAGAGTTGGCACAACAGCTTTCGGCGTCCGGTTGGGTCACCCTCGGGGTGATGCTCGGCGGCCTCGAGAGCGGCGCCACGATGGCGGCGGAGATTTCCGGCAAGGGCCGGGTCGGCGACTTGGTCGCCGGCCGCAACGACACCATCAGCTCCTTGCCCGGTTCGTTGGTGCTGCGGCCCCTGGGACCGATCGATCGGCTGGCCCGCGAAACCGGCGGCGAGGTGCTGACCGGCGCCGGCAAGATCCCCGGCTCCCTCGAACGCCTGGGCGAGCGGGTGCGCTTGACCTACCAGGTCGGCCGCACGCCGGACGGCGAACTGCATCGCATCGAGGTCCGGCCGCGCCGCGAAGGCTTGAAGATCAAAGCCCCCAAGTGGTCCGGCTCGCCGGCACCGGAGGTGCTCTCGGCAGCCCGGACGCGCGGCCTCCTGCGCGGCGACGGCGAGCGCGGCGGCCTGCCCTTGACGGCGGCGGTGGCCCTCCAGCGGCAGGCGGACGAGGCCGGGCGCCGGAAGGGGCGCCTACAGGCCCGGGTCGATCTGGAGCCGATCCGCGAGGCCCTGGCGGCGGCCGGTGACACGCCGCTGCGGGTCACCTTCGGCGTGTCCTTTCCTGATGATCCGTCGTTCGTGCACCACGACCTCGTCACCGGGCGCAGCTTGGCCGGTCTCGACGTGTGGACCTACGGCACGCCGCTTTCGCTGCCGGCGGAGGCGGACAAGGTGGCGGTGGTGTTCGAAGAACTGACCACCGGCGCCTGGGGCGGCGTGCTGGCGGCGCGGGTCGAGGAGGAGCGCGCCGCCGCGCCGGAGGACGATTCCATCCCGGACGATCTGCTGCCCGGCCGCCGGGGGATTTTTCTGCTGCCGCCCGGCGGCGACGTGGTGATCGGCAAGGAGCGGGTGGAGGCGGCGGTGGCCAACCCGGCGGTACGCCGAGTGGACTTCCATCTCGACGGCGAGCGCGTTGCCAGCCGTGACGATCCGCCCTGGGAGGCGCGGGTGGACTTCGGTCGGCTGCCGGAACCGCGCCGTATCGAGGTGGTGGCCTACGGTGAGGGTGGCGTCGAACTCGGCCGCGATGCCCGCCAGGTGAACAGCGGAGTCGGGCGCTTCGGCATCCGCCTGATCGAGCCGCGCAGCGGGCGACGGACCGGCTGGGTGGATGTGGAAGCGGAGGTCACCCTGCCGGCGGACGGCGAACTGGACCGGGTGGAGCTCTTCTGGAGCGGAGAGCGCACGGCGACCCTCTACGAGGCGCCCTTCCGCCAGCGTTTCGAGATCCCCGCCGAAGCCCCCGCCGGGTATCTCACAGCGGTGGCCTACGACCGTGCGGGGTCGCGGGTGGAAGACGTGGTGTTTCTGAACGGCGAGGGGGCCGAAGAGCGGGTCGAAGTGCAGTTGGTGGAACTCTTTACGGTGGTCACCGGCGAAGCCGGTCGGCCGGTGCAGGACGTTGCGGCGGACGAGCTGGCGGTGTTCGAGAACGGCGCGCCGCAGGAGATCAACGGTTTCCGGCCGGGGGTGGAGATGCCCTTGAAGCTCGGGCTGCTGCTCGACACCTCGGCCAGCATGACCCCGTCCATGGGCGAAGTGCAGCGGGCCGCCATCGACTTTCTCCTGCTCGCTTTGAAAGAAGAGGACCGGGCCTTCGTGGTGGACTTCAAGGAGGCTCCGCGCATGGCCCAGGAGTTGACCGGCGACCGCCGGGCGCTGGTCGGGGCGGTTTCCCAGCTCACCCCCGGCGGCACCTCGGCGCTGTGCGATGCCCTGGTCTATTCTCTGGTGCAGATGCAGGAGGTCGATGGCCGCCGGGCACTGGTGGTGCTGTCCGATGGGGTGGGCCGCAACGAGCGGGTGAACTTCACCACCTGCTTGCGCTTCGTGCAGCGCAACGGCATTCCCGTCTACGGCATTCTGCTGGCCGGCGACGATCCCACGGCGGAGCGGGAAGGCACCTCGATGGAGCGCCTCGGGCGCATCGCCGAGTCCGTCGGCGGCCGGGTTTGGCGGGCGGAGGAGCCGTCGGACCTGGGCGGGATCTATCGCTCGCTGATCGACGAACTGCGCAGCCAGGTATTGGTCACCTATGCGCCGCCCTTTGCCGAGGAAGACGACTGGCGGGTGGTCCACATCGAGGTGGAGCGCCCAGGCCACCAGGCCCGCACCCGTTCCGGTTACTACCCATGAGATCGGGCCATGAACTCGAGCTATGAGTCAAGGAATACCGACGCAGTAAGATGTAAGGAAGCGAAGATCGACAAGTAGGGAACTCTTCCGAGGAGGTCATCCATGCATAACGTTCCCCGTCCTTCCGATTTCCGAAACCTCCCCTCAGATTCCAAGAGACGGCTGCTCGCCGTCGTCCTCTGCCTTCTGCTGGTCGCCGCCATTCCAGCGGCGGCCCAGGACGGCCGTACCCTGGAGCGCTTCTCCGGCCGGGCGCAGGTCACCGCCGTGGATCTCGTGATCTCCGTGACGGACCGCTCCGGGGCGGTGCCGACGGACCTGACGCCGGCCGACTTCGAGGTGATCGAAGACGGCGAGGTGCAGCGGGTGATCGGGGTGGATCCCTTCCGGTCCCGGCCAGCGAAGTCGGTGAAATCGGCGACGACGGCCGAAACCCGGTCCGAGCGCCCGCCGGCCGCGGCGGACCCGAACTGGAACTGGCAGACGGTGGTCTATTTCGACCAGGTGTTGTCGAGTTCGCGTTCCATCCGGCGGGCCGCCGGTGCGCTGGCGGCGCAGGCCGGCCAACTCACGGAACTGGGTCCGGTGCAGGTGATCGTTGCCAACTCCCGTACCGAGGAAGTCCTGGCTCCAACCCGCAGTGCCCGGCTGGTGGAGCAGACCCTGGAGCGCCTCTCGCGGGAGCTATCCGGCCGCGATGAGCTGCGGCGCCACCGCAAGCAGTTTCTCCATCAGGTTCAGTTCGGCGGTCTCACCTCCGTCAGTTCGACATTGGTGAGGGGGCTGATTCAGGAGGAGGAGTTGATGCTGCGCCGTCAGCACGATGTGTTGCTGTCCTGGGCGGCGGACTTCTTGGAAGAAGGGCCGCGAGCTCTGATGCTGGTCAACGACGGCTATGACCTGGATCCGCGGGAGTTCTACTCGTCTAACATCGACGCGAGCTTCCAAAACGATCGGTTGGGGGGCTCCAATACCGTGTGGCTGAATGTGGATATGGGGAGTTCAAGCTCCGCCCCGAAACTTCGCGATCTTGCGCAGTTTCTCGCTGCTCGCGGCTGGACCAGCGTCAATCTGGCTCTCGGGGCGCTCAATTCCGGCGGCTCGATGTCGGCTGAAATGTCCGGCCGGGGTCGTTCTGGGGACCTCGATCTACGGGCGAGTACCGAGGTCACGGCCCCGATGGCGAGTTCCCTGGTCTACCGACCCCTCGATCCGATGCGCCAGATGGCCGACGCCACGGGCGGCGAGACCCTCACCGGCATCAAGAAACTGCCGCAGGCGCTCCAGCGGTTGGAGAGCCGGGTGCGCCTCACCTACCAGGTCTCCCGCCGAGCGGACGGCAAGCTCCACCCGGTGGAGGTGCGGGCCCTGCGCCCGGGCCTCAAGGTGCAGGCGCCGAGGTGGTCCGGCTCGTCCTCGCCGGAAGGGCTCGCCTCGTCACGCGCCCGGCGGCTGCTGGCCGGCGGGGTGGAGCGCGGCGATTTGCCGGTGGAGGCGGCGGTGGCGACACCGGAGTCGACGGGTGCGGACGACTCCAAGAAGGATCCGGTACCGAGCAAGCTCCAGGCGCGGGTGGACCTGGAAGCCCTCAAGCAGGGAGCGAGCAATCTTTCCGGTGCCGCCGTGAGGGTGACCCTGGCGGCCTCCTTCTCGCAGGGCGTGCCCTTCGTCCATCATCAGGAACTGCCGCCGCAGGACCTGCAGAACCTCGATCTGTGGACTTTCAGCTCGTCCCTCGCCCTGCCGCCGGCAACGGAGAAAGTGGCGGTGGTGTTCGAAGAACTCGGCACGGGTACCTGGGGCGGCGCCCTGGCGGCGCGGGTCACCGGTGACTTGCCGACTTTGACGGAGGTGGCCGGCCGGCGATCCGGCGGCGCGACCGGCGACGTTGGTGGTGCGACGGAGACTCTGGCCGGCGCCGAAGGCACGGTGCCCCTCGATCTGCTGCCGGACCGCAAGGCCATCGTGCTGTTGCCGCCGAGCGCCGCGGTGGTGCAGGGTCGGGAGCGGCTCGAAGCGCTGGTCTCGGGCGCCGAGGTCGAGCGGGTGGACTTTCTCTTGGACGGGCGCAAGGTGGAGTCGCGCCGTCGCTCGCCCTTCGAGGCGCGCATCGACTTCGGATCGCTGCCGCAACCCCGCGAGGTGCTGGCGGTGGCCTTCGACGGGTCCGGCGCCGAGGTGGGCCGGGATCGCATTCTGGTCAACCAGGGGGTGGGCACCCTCAAGGTGGACATCATCGAACCGCGCGATACCCGCCAGGTCGGACCGGTGGACGTCGAGGCGGAAGTCGATCTGCCGACCGGCGCCGAGATCGAGCGAGTCGAGATCCGCTGGAACGACCAGTCCATCGCCACCCTCTTCGAGCCGCCTTTCCGCCAGCGCCTGCGGGTGCCGCCGGACTCGCCGGTGGGCTATCTCCAGGTGGTTGCCCACCTCTCCGACGGCCAGCGAGCGGAGGACGTTCTGCTGCTCAACGGCGACGGCCTGTCGGAGCAGGTGGACGTCAAGCTGGTGGAGCTCTACACGGTGGTGGCGGACGAGGGGTCGCGTCCGGTGCGCGGCCTCGAACGGTCGGAGTTCGACGTCTACGAGGACGAAGTCGAGCAGGAGATCGCGGACTTTCGCCAAGGCAGCGACGTGCCGATCAGCCTGGCCCTGCTGCTCGACACCTCCGCCAGCATGTTCCCGGCGATGCGCGACGTGAAAACCGCCGCCATCGACTTTCTCTCCATCGCCCTGCGCGGCGAGGACCGAGCGATGGTGGTCGAGTTCTCGGAGAAGCCGCAGATCGTGCAGACCTTGACCGACGATCGCCAGGAGCTTTATGCCGCCGTCGCCGGACTGCAGGCCGGCGGCCGCTCCGCCCTGTGCGACGCCCTCGTCTACACCCTGCTCCAGATGCAGTCCATCGCCGGTCGCCGGGCGGTGGTGGTGCTGACGGACGGCGTCGGCCGTGACGAGCGGGTGGGCTTCGACGTTTGCCGGCGGGTGGTGGAGAAGAGCGGCATCCCGCTCTACACGGTGCTGTTGGCCGGCGACGACCCCACCACCATCGCCTCCGGCGGCTTCGACCGGGAGAAAGTCGAAACCCTGGTCGAACCGGTTGGCGGCCGGGTGTTGGCGGCGGAAGAT
>JBCCEF010000022.1 GCA_039030395.1 Acidobacteriota bacterium | reverse complement strand
TACCAATCGCCTCACCCTCGCCGCCTACGACGCCGCCGGCAACCAGCGCGGCTGGGGATCCGGAGCCACCGGCTTCACCTACACCTGGGATCCCCTCTCCAAGATGAAGGCCCTCCGCCGAGGCGACGGCTCCGTCGAGAGCTACTTCCTCTACACCGCCGACGACGAGCGCCTCTACCAGCTCGACTTCTCCGTCGCCCCGGTCGAAGAGACCTACACCGTCCGAGACCTCGACGGCAAGGTCTTGCGCACCTGGGACGTCCTGGGCGGATCCGGTGGCACCTGGACCCACGCTCGCGACCACATCTACCGCAACGGCGCGCTGCTGGCCTCCTGGGCACCCAGCGACGGAGTCCGGGGAGGGAGGTGAGATTTGGGCCGGCCAAGGCAGTCCGGATCTGAGCCAAACACATTTCTTGGTTGAATTTGGTGGCTTGCGTGGGGATCTTGTCCTGCACGACCACGAGTGGTTCGCTGGGCGACTGGATTGTGCTGTCTAATGACCAGGCGGGGGCGGTATTGACTCAGTGCTCCCGTTCGACTCCGAGGGAGGTCGCGGGTACCTGGCCGGTGCCGGCGCACGTCATTGAGCGGCTTGAGCGGAATCTGTATAAGTTGGCCTATGTTCGGGCGGACCAGTGTTGCTTTCTCCACGGCTCGATCCGGAGGCCAAGGGAATATTTTCGGCAGTATGTGGGCATCGTGTGGGAGGGCAGGAACTTTGTATATATCAACGCCTTCCGTTCGCCGGACGGATTTCCTCGGTGGCAGATCGAGGCGGTTGGGGTCTGCGATGGAGGTGATGACTTCTGGGGAGCCGTCTACGATCCCGAGCGCAACGAGTTCTTGCAGCTCGCGATCAACGGCGCCGCCTAGCGAAGAAGAAACCGGCCCCGCGCTGATCAGAGCGCGAGCGTCCTCACCCTCCTTGCCGCAGAGCGCGCGGCCGGCGCTGTTGGACTCGGAGCTGACGTAGGGTGTTGCGCTGTTCGGCATCGAGCAGGTTTTTGATGCGGATCAACAGCACCAGGTGACGGCGCTTGATCTGGCCTTCGAGGCCGGTGACCCGCTCGATCAGCGAAACCGCCGCCGCTTCGTCCACTGGGGTGGTCTTGACCAGGCCGTCGAGGTCCTCGACCGCTTGCCCGAGCTCGAACTGGAGCGGCACCATGTCGCTCTGGAGGGCCTGGACCTCTTCGATCAAAGTCTGGCGCTGTTGCTCCGACAGGCCCAGCTCGTCCTGGTGGTTCATGACCAGCTCCGGCGCATAGAGATGGCGCTCGATGGGGTTGATCTTGAGCCGCTGGCGGTTCTGCCGGTTCTGCGCTTCCAGGCTCATGCCGAAGGCGCAGAGGATGAGCGTCACGGCGGCGATCCTCAAGGTCCGTCGGGGGTGCCGTGCGGTGGTGTTCATGGTGAGTTCTCCTCCGAAGAATCGATGTTGAATGGGGAAGTGTCCAGTCCGAGCGCCATCGATGGTTCCGGCACCCGTTCGAGAAAGTCGTAGCCCGGCGTGCGGAGCAGAAAGTCCGTCGGCCCGTGCCACGAGGTGGAGTCCAGGGCCGCATCGGCGATGACCGGAGCGCCGGCGCTGGGCATGGGTGGTTTCCATGGCGCTGACAGGATCACGGCGAGGGTGAGCGCTCCCGCCAGGGCCGCCGGCAGGGACCAACGCAGTGGCCCCGGCCGTTGCGTTTCGCGGCCGCCGAGGGCACGGCGCCACATGGGCTGGAAAGCCGGTGGCGGTGCCTGGGACTCGTGGGTCTCCTCGAACAGCGCCCGGATCTTTTCCTCGTTCTGCATTTCAGTCGACATGGCTCCAATTGCTCCGTCGTTCGTCCCGCCGCAGGCGTTCGCTCAATGCGGCCTTGCCGCGTTGGTAGTGCACCCGCGCCGTGCCCAGCCGAAGGCCGAGGACTTCGGCGGCTTGGCGGATGCTGTGCTCGTGGTAAAAGACGAGGTCGAGGACCTGATGCTGTCGTTCGCTCAAGGTGGCCAGGGCTCGCCGCACCCGTTCCGCCCGCTCCGAGGCTTCGAGCCGGTGCAGGGGTGAGGTGGCTTCCCGGGACTCGGATCGTGCGTCGTCGATCCAGCGTCCGAGCAGCGCCCGGCGCCAGGCCCGCCGCCTCCGGCGGTCCGCGGCGGTTCGCCAGATGATCGCGAAGAGCCAGGTCTTGAACTCGGACCGTCCGTCGAAGGTCGATCGGCCGTCCACCACTTTTTGATACGCCGTCTGCAACACGTCCTCGGCTTCTTCTCGCACCCCTTTCGCGCAGGTCAGCGCCCAGTGGAAGCTGGCTTCGTGCAGCGCCTCGAGGCGGGGTGCCAGGTCTTCCAGGGTGTAGGCGGCGACCGCTCCGCCGCCGGAGGCGGCTGCGGTCGCCGCCCCGGTCGACGGCGCGGTGGTCAAGGTCGAACCTCGTTCATGGCGCTAGATCATTCCATGAGCTGCGCCGCCCGGTGGGTTGGCTAGATGAGGTGTAGGGCTTCGAAGGCCGGGGCTACTCGGCAGAGGGGCTCCGCTCGGTCGACGGCGTTGAGGCGCTGGAGCTGCTCGTCGTCGAGCAGGGTACGGAATTCATCGGTGACGGCCTGCTGGATCATCCGCACCTGGCGTTCGAGACTGTGGATGGAGACGACCAGGGCGCCGACTTCCAGCGGGTCCGGATCCTCGCCACTCAAGATCTGCTGTAGGGCTGCCTTGCGGGTGGCGATTTCCTGGACGATGGGTGCGATTTCGTCCGCCGCGGCGGCGCGCAGAGCGGCTAACTGTTGTGCCTGTTCTTCGGAGAGATCGAGGAATTGGGCGACGACCCGCAGCGGTGTCGGCGGATGGGCGAGAACCGGGAAGGCGATGACGCTCGCCAGGGCGGTGAGGACGATGCCAACGAGAAGGCGTGATGAGGTGCTGTGACGCATGGTGTGAACTCCCTGTGGTCCGTCGTGGGTGATGCGGCCCGGGGGCGGGCCGCGCTTCGAGCGCGCATTCACCTCTTGGTCGTATAGGCCGGCGGTCTGTAGGACAGGCGGTGGCAGAAAGTTCGCCTCAGCGGTCCCTAGCGCAGGGCGGCTAGGCGCCTCTCAAGGTTGCGGCGGATCGGCTGGCTGGCGGTCAGGGCGAGGGCGCGCTCGAAGGCCCGGGCAGCGTCTCGCGGGCGGCCGCATCGGTCCAGAAGATCGCCGTGGATGGCCCAGGCGGGGAAGTAGCCTTCGAGGGTGGGATCCTGCACCACCGCCGCGGCTTGCGCCAGGGCCGTCCCGGGTCCTGCGCTTTCAGCGAGAGCGACCAGCCGGTTGAGGGCGACCACCGGCGACGGACGGAGCCGTAGCAGGCCGTCGTAGCAGTGGAGGATGTGTTGCCAGTCGGTGTCCTCATAGCTTGGCGCGGTGGCGTCGCAGGCGGCGATTTCCGCCTGGTAGTGGTAGGTCGTGAGCCGATCTCCGCGGGCGGCGCGCAGCAGATGGCCGAGGGCTTCGGCGACGCGTCGGCGGTCCCAGCGAGAACGATCCTGATCCGGCAACAGCATGAGGTCTCCCTGGGCGTTCACCCGGGTGGCGAGGCGGGCCGCCTGGAAGCGCACCAGGGCGGCGAGGGCGTGAGTCGCCGGGGTGCCGCTCAACGGGTGGTCGGCCAGCAAGCCGGTGAGGCGAATCGCTTCGTCCACCAGGTCCTGCCGCACCAGGTCTTCGCCTTCCGCCGCATCCCAACCTTCATTGAACATCAGGTAGAAGGTTTCGTGCACTGCCTCCAGCCGAACCCCCAGATCGTCCGGCTGCGGCATGGTCAGTTCGACCTTCTCCTGCCGCAGGTGGGCTTTGGCGCGCACCAAGCGCTGGGCGATGGTGGCCGGCCGGTTGAGGAAGGCGCGGCCGATCTCCGCCACGCTGAAACCGCCGACGGTTTTCAAGGTGAGGGCGACCTGGGCGTTGCGCTTGAGGCTCGGGTGGCAGCAGGCGAAGATCATCCGTAGTTGGTCGTCGCGCAGCTCCCGTTTGAAGGCCGCTTCGGTCCGCTTCTCCGAGTCCGCCAGGCGGTCCAGCAGGGCCTCGATGCGGGGACCCTCCTCGTACCTGCGGCCTCGCTGGCGGAGCACTTCGAGGGCACGGTTCTTGGCCACCTGGACAATCCAGGCGCTGGGGTTTTTCGGCAGGCCTTGGTAGGGCCAAAGGCGCAGCGTTCGAAGCAGCGCTTCCTGCACCATGTCTTCGACCAGGTCGAGGTGCCGGAAGCCGAAAATGCTGCCGAGGACGGCGACCATCTCTCCCGCCCGGTGGCGGAAGAGATGGTCGACGGAGTCACTGATCCGGGAGGGATCGGAGAGCCCGCGGTCCGCGGTCCCGGATGGTGCCTGCGAAGCCAATCTCCGCAGCTCCGGCGCGTCAGGGGTGGATGTCGTCGACGCGGCGCAGCTCAATGCGTTCGCCGTATTTCAGGTGCGGGCAGTCCCGGCACAGGTCCAGGGCTTCGTCGTAGTCCGCCGCTTCGATGGCGAAGTAGCCGCCGATCACTTCCTTGGCTTCGCTGTAGGGGCCGTCGACCACCCGCAGAGCGCCGTCGACCAGGGACAGGTGTTTGCCCCCCTCGTCCGCCAGTTTTCGCCGCCGACCAATCGGCCCTGTTCCTCGAGGCCTTGCCGCCAGGCGATGTATTCGCCGACGATGCCTTGGATGTCCTCGGCGGAAACGGTGCTCAAGTCGGACGGTTTGTCGTGCAGTAGCAGCATGAACTGAGCCATGGTCTCGGTCTCCTATACCAGGGTCATTGATGGGCCGGGGGACTTTCCTCCGGCGTCGTTGCCCCCTAGATGAATGGCTGAGTGAAGAATCGACAAAAGGGAGAAAGAACCTCGAATACGGTCCCGCCGTGGCTCCTCCCAAACGCCGAGAGACTCTTTGCAGCCCATGGCCGCAGGCAGGCCTACCCTAAGCAAATAGTACCTATTCCGTCGCAAACGACGTGCGAGCCAGGGCTGGAAGAACAGGAGTAGTAGCCGTTGCAGGACAAGGTGTACGGACCAAGGCCAAGGCTAGGGAGACCAGGGCACTGGACCGTCGCCTGGCATACGTAGTTGTTGCCACCGTTGCCTCCACCTCCTCCACTCCCTTCGCCTCCTTCGGTCGGGATGGGGCCGGTTTGCAGAAAGGTCGGCGTGACGGGAGCCGGTATGGGTACTTCGGTGGTTGGGAGTTGATTTGCTTGGTCCGGCTCGGTGGGAATTTGATCGGCGATCGTCCCTTGCGGGGTAGCGGTGAGGGTAAGCGCGATGAGGCATGACAGTGCAGTAAGGGTGAGAATCTTCATACCACTTCCTTTCCGAGGATTGGATGGATGGTGGATGGTTCGATTTCCAAGGTTAAAACTATATTATCATTTAATTCAATTTAACGTATATGTGTATGTCAGATTTGTTTAGGTGACGCTGTAGCGAGTCCTTCGGAGTAGGGTTCTAGCGACGCCGCTTCGCCCGCTCGGCCCGCAGGTCCGCCAGGCGTTTGCGTCGCCGGCGGGCGGTCAACAGGCGGGGGATGAAGGTGAGGAGGATCAACCCGCCCAGAGCGAGGAAGGCGGGCAGCAGGCCCTCGCGGCCGCCCTCGCTGGCGGCGGTGACCACCGCCGCGCCGAGGTAGGTGTAGATGGCGATGGCGGGCGCCAGGCCGACGGCGGTGGCGGCGAGGAACTTGAACGCGCGGATGCCCGAGAGGGCGGCGCCGTAGTTGACCAGCGGGAACGGCAGCGGCACGAAGCGGATCACCACCAGGTTCCAGAAGCTCTGACGGCGCAGGGTGCGCTCCACCCGCTGGAGGCGTCCGCCGCGACCGAGGGTGGCGACGAAGTCGCGGCCGAGGAGCCGCGCCAGGCCGTAGGAGGTGGCGGCGCCGCTAAAGCAGCCGAGAAAGTTGTAGAGGGTGCCGAGACCCACCCCGAAGAACACTCCGCCCACTGCCACCACCGGGCTGACGGGCATGCCCACGGGGCAGAGGACGGCGAAGATCGCGATGAACACGACCGGTGCCCAGGGGCTGTCCCGCACCGCTTCGAGGAGGCGGCCGTCGGTGACCGCTTCGCCGAGCGGGGTCCAGCGGAAGAGGGCGAAGCCGGCGACGACGATGACCGCCAGCAGCGCGAACCGCAGCGCCGCCCCTCGCCGGCTGATGAGCGGCTCGGGCTGCGGTTTCGTCGCGGGCGCGGGCCTCGCCGGCGGTGGGTTACTCACCCTGGAGGTGGAAGAACTCGCGCATCTGTTGCTGAAGGATTTCCTGCGACTTGGGATCCATGAAGTTGAGGCGCAGCTCGTTGATCACCATCACTTCCATGTTGCCCCATTCGTCCCAGCAGTCGGTGCAGATGTTTTCCTGCACTTGCTGTCCGACTTTGCCGGGCAGGGGAGGTTTGTCGAGGGCGGTCTTGGTCTCGCCGCAGCGGGCGCAGGTGACGATGTTCGCCATGGTTACAAGTCTCCATGAGCCACGCGGGCGGCCCGTTGTGCATCGACCTCGTGGCGGAAGTATTCCAGGCTGCGCCCGAGACCCTCGGCGAGGGAGACCTTCGGCTCCCAGCCGAGCACCTCGCGGGCCCTGGTGATGTCCGGCTGACGCACCTTGGGATCGTCCGTCGGCAGCGGTTCGAAGGTCAAGGTGCTGGTACTGCCGGTCAGGGCGATAATCTGCTCGGCGAACTCGCGGATGGTCATCTCGTGCGGGTTGCCGATGTTGACCGGCTCGGCGCAGTCGCTCAAAAGCAGCCGGAAGATGCCCTCCACCAGGTCGTCGACGTAGCAAAACGAGCGCGTCTGGCTGCCGTCGCCGAAGATGGTCAGCGGCTCGCCGGCGATCGCCTGCTGCATGAAAGCCGGCACCACCCGGCCATCGGCCAGGCGCATGCGCGGGCCGTAGGTGTTGAAGATGCGCACGATGCGTACCTCCAGGCCGTGCACTCGGTGGTACGCCATCGCCATCGCCTCGGCGAAGCGCTTGGCCTCGTCGTAGACGCCGCGCGGGCCCACCGGGTTGACGTTGCCCCAGTAGGTCTCCGGCTGCGGATGGATCAGCGGGTCGCCGTACACCTCGGAGGTGGAGGCGAGGAGAAATCGCGCTCCCTTGGCCTTGGCCAGGCCGAGGCTGTTGTGGGTGCCGAGGGAACCCACTTTCAGGGTTTGGATCGGCAGTTCAAGGTAGTCGATCGGGCTGGCCGGTGAGGCGAAGTGCAGCACGTTGTCGATCGCCTCGTCGCCTAGGCCCCTATCGTCGAACTCTTGTCCATCGAGAAAGAGCGGCATCGAGATGTCGTGCTCAATGAAGCGGAAGCGGGGGTCGTTCATGACGGCGGCGAGGTTTTCCCGCCGGCCGGTGAGGAGATTGTCGACGCAGATCACCCGGTGCCCCTCGGCGAGCAGCCGCTCGCAGAGGTGGGAGCCCAAGAAGCCGGCGCCGCCGGTGACGAGTGAAGTTTGCTGGGGCGCCGAGGTCACGATGCCTCCTGCGAGGCGGAAGCGGGAGAGGGCTTCGCCTCACCGCGGCCGACGGAAACGTAGCGGAAGCCGGCGGCGGCGACCCGCCCCGGTTCGTAGATATTGCGCAGGTCGACGATCACCTTCTGGTGGACCCGCTCCGCGAGCTTGTCGAGTTCCAGGGCGCGGAACTGGTTCCACTCGGTGAGGATCACCACCGCGTCGGTGCCGAGGGCGGCGTCGTAGGGACCGCTGCAGTACTCGGCGTCCGGCAGCGTCTCGCGCGAGGCGTCCATCGCCTCCGGGTCGTACACCCGCAGGGCGGCACCGCGCTCGGTGAGGCCGGCGCAGATGGTCAGGGCCGGGGATTCACGCACATCGTCCGTATCCGGCTTGAAGGACAGGCCGAGAATGGCCAGGGTCTTGCCGGCGACACCTCCCAGCGCCGCGTCGATCTTGTCGACCATCCGTTGCTGAGTGATCTCGTTGACTTCCAACACCGCTTCCACAATGCGGAAGCGCTCGCCGGCCCGCTGTGCAATCTGCACCACCGCCTGGGTGTCCTTGGGGAAGCATGAACCGCCGAAGCCGGGGCCGGCGTTCAAGAACTTGGGACCGATGCGGTTGTCGAGGCCCATGCCGCGGGACACCACTTCGACATCGGCGCCCAAGGCCTCGCAGATCGCCGCCACCTCGTTGATGAACGAGATCTTGGTCGCCAGGAAGCCGTTCGAGGCGTACTTGATCAGTTCGGCGCTCTCGACGTTGGTCTCCACGAAGGGCACGTCCGCCACCCTCAGAGGCGCGTAGATCTCGCGCATCAGCTCCAAGGCACGCGGATCCCGCGAGCCGACCACCACCCGGTCCGGCCGCATGAAGTCCGAGATGGCCGAACCCTCGCGCAGGAATTCCGGATTGCTGACCACCGCGAAGTCCTGCCCGCCGCCGGTGCCCTGGCGCACGATGTCCTCGATCATCTGACCGGTGCCGATGGGCACGGTGCTCTTGGTGACAATGATTTTGTAGCCGTTCAGGTGTTCGGCGACCGACTGGGCGACCTGCCGCACGAAGGTCAGGTCCGCCGAGCCGTCCTCCCGCGGAGGTGTGCCGACGGCGATGAACACCGCCTGGGCCTGCTCGATGGCCGGTCCCAGGTCGGTGGTGAAGGACAGCCGCCCGGCCTGTTCGTTCTTGGCGATCAGGCTCTGCAGGCCCGGTTCGTAGATCGGGATCTCACCCCGGTGAAGGGCGGCAATCTTGTCGGCATCCTTGTCGACGCCGGTCACGGTCATGCCGAAATCGGCCAGGCAAGCGCCGGTGACCAGACCGACATACCCACTCCCTACAACGCAAACATTCATGGTTAGCCTGCCTTTCTTACCGGCGACCGTAGCGAGAGGCCGTAGGTCGTTGAAGATGCAAGGCATCCGCGGGTTCTGCGACGAAGGCGTACTTTTAGTACGTCGAGGAGCAGGTTCAGTGGATTACGCAGCCGATTCAGTGACATACGGACTCGCAGTAGGTTGGCGGTGAGAAAGGCAGGCTAGGACTCTCGTTGGCTGGCGGACATTGGCTTCCATTGCGGCGGCCGGCTGGCCGGCGAAGCGCCTAGGCGGAACCGGCGGTCGCGTGGCCCCTTCGGTACCAGGCGACAAAGCGCTTCAAACCTTCGCGAATGGGGACCTTCGGCGAGTAGCCGAGGAGACGCTCGGCCTTTTCGACATCCGCATAGGTGATCGGCACGTCGCCGGGCTGGACAGCGTGGCTCTCGACCTGCGGCTCCACTCCGAGCTCCTCACCGATCCAGCGCACCAGATCTGCCAGCGAGGTGGTTTCCGCTCCGCCGAGGTTGAAGATTTCGAAATCGTGGGCGCGGTCGAGGGAAGAGATCGCACCGTCCACGATGTCATCGATAAAGGTGTAGTCGCGCCGGCTGGAGCCGTCGCCGAAGAGCGGCACGGGTTGGCCTCGGGCGATCAGATCGGTGAACTTGTGGATCGCCATCTCCGGCCGCTGGGCCGGGCCGTAGACGGTGAAGAACCGCAGGCAGCTCGTCTTGAGGCCGTAAAGGTGGTGGTAGTTGTAGCAGAGCAGCTCGCCGGTGCGCTTGGTGGTGGCGTAGGGGCTGATCGGCTGATCCACCGGATCGCTCTCCGAGAACGGCACCTTCTGGTTGATGCCGTAGACCGACGATGACGAGCCGAAAATGAACACCTGCGGGCCGTGGCGCCGGGCCGCCTCCAGCAGCCGTAGGGTGCCGATGCAGTTGACGTCCTCGTAGAGGATGGGCTCCGCCAGGCTCGGTCGCACCCCCGCCCGGGCCGCCAGGTGGATCACCCCGTCGAACTCTCCGCTCTGAAACAGCTCGTCCACCAGCGCCTCGTCGCGAATGTCGCCTTCCACCAGCCGGTAGGCGTCGCCGTCCAGGAAGGGTGCCACGTTTGCGCGCTTGCGCGCCGGGTCGTAGAAGTCGTTGAAGTTGTCCAGCACCGTCACCTGGTCGCCGCGGCCGAGCAGACGTCGGGTGACGTGGGAGCCGATGAAGCCGGCACCGCCGGTGATCAGGTAGTGGGACATGGGGTGGAGGACATCCGGTGTGGGTCGGCCTCAGGGAGTGGCCGATCCCCCTTGGTTCGGCGAGTCTTCGCCTTGATTTTCCTCGAATCGCTGTTCGATGCCCTTCTTCTGGCGATTGCGGATTAGCCAGCGCAGCAAGCGCGACTCGTCGATTCCAACGATAACATCGTTGATCGCTTCATAGACCTGCGGATCGTCGATCAGCCGGGCCACCGTTCCGTCCCCTTCGGAGAGCTTGCCGGCGATGCCGTTCAGGCGTTCGACGAGCTGGCTGAGGTTCTCGCTCACCTCGGTGGCGTACTCCTCGTCCGTCAGCAGCTTCATGGCGAGACCGTCGGAGCCTTCGACTTCGCGGGTGAAGGCGGTCAGTTGCTCGGAGGCCTCCTGGAGGTTGGCCAAGGTGCCTTCCACCTGACGGACCAGGGTTTCGTCGTCGAGCAGCCGGGGCAGCAGGCCGTCGCCCTCCTCGGCGCGCTTCAGCAGCCCTTCGAGGGAGGTCACGCTTTCGGCCAGGCGGTCCGCCATGGCGCGGTCGTTGATCAGCCGGGCGATCGGGCCGTCACCGCGCTCCAGTTTGTTGACGATGCGCTGGAAGGACTCCACCGTGTCGTAGACGGAGCGGGTGAACTTGTCACCCTCGGGGGTGTCGGCGGTCAACTCGCCGACCACGCCCTCGCCCTGCTCCAGACGCTTCAATACCGTGCGCAGGGAAGAGGAAATCGCCACCACGTTGTTGACCGTATCCTCGCCGGAGGCGATCAGCGCGTCGACACTGGTGGCCGGAGCGGCGCGAATCTCCGCACCCGAAGCGACCAGCTCGGCGGCCGGCGAGCCGGCGGTGATCTCCACGAATTTGTCGCCCAGCAAACCGAGGGTCTTGATGCGGGCCAGGGAATCCTGCCGAATGCGCTCGGCGTAGCGCTCGTCGATGGAAATCCACACCTGGATTTTCTCGTCGCCGGCTTCGCGCGAGAGATTCACTTCTTCGACGGTGCCGACGTCCACGCCGTTCAACTGCACCGGATTGCCCTTCTGCAGGCCGCTGACGTTCTGGAAGCGGGTGAAGTAGCGGTTCTTTGTCGCGAACAGGTTGCTGTCCTTGCCGATCAGGAACACCGCCACCGCCAGAATCGCCAGCGCTGCCAGCAGCAGGAGGCCTACCCGCGTTTCGCGTCCTCCCTCACGCGGCATCGATGTCCTCCTCGCGGCCGGCCAGGAAATCCGTCACCAGCGGATCCGCCGTCCTCTCCGCCTCGAGCCAGGTGCCGATGAAGCGGAACTTGCCGCGGTGGAGAAAAGCCAGCCGGTCGCCGACGGAGCGTGCCAGGGGCAGGTCGTGGGTCACCACTACGGAGGTCACGCCGATCTTCTGCTGGATGTCGCGGATCAGGCTGCCGATGGTGGCCGAAGTGCGCGGGTCGAGACCGGTGGTGGGCTCGTCGAAGAGCACCACCTCCGGATCCAGAGCGAGGGAGCGGGCCAAGGCGACGCGCTTCTTCATGCCGCCGGAGAGGTTGGCCGGCACCTTGTCCTCGATACCCGCCAGGCGCACCCGCGACAAGCGCTCGGCCACCCGTTCTCGAATCTCATCCTCGTCCAGATCCGAGTGCTCGCGCAGCGGGAAGGCGATGTTCTCGAACACCGTCATCGAATCGAACAGCGCGCCGCCCTGGAAGAGCATCGCGATGCGCCGACGGATGGGGAAGAGCTGCTGCTCCGACAGGCTGGAGATCTCGACATCGCCATCGAACAGCACGCTGCCCTCGTCGGGCTCTTCCAGACCGTTCAACTGCCGCAGGGTGACGCTCTTGCCGCTACCGGAACCGCCCAGGATGACCAGGCATTCGCCGCGCTGCACGTCAAAGTCGATCGAGCGCAAGACTTCCTTGTCGCCGTAGGACTTCGACAGGCCACGGACGGTAAACAGGGCGTCGGCGATGGATTCGGTAGCGGCCATGATCTAGAACAGCATCGAAAACATCTTGGTGAGGAAGAAATCGGAGACCAGGATCGAAATCGAGGCATAGACCACGGTATTGGTGGTGGCGCGCCCCACGCCGTCGGCTCCCCCCGCGGCGTTAAGGCCATTGTAGCAGCCGATGATGGCAATGAAATAGCCGAAAAAGAAGGTCTTTCCGACGCCGCTGAAGACGTCGTTCAGGGTGAGGGAATCGAGCACGTCGTTCATGTAGAGGCCCGGCGCTACGTCCAGTTCGTAGATGGCGATGGCAAGGCCGCCGAAGATGCCGAGGGCGTCGCCCAGGATGGTCAGCGCCGGCAGCATCACAAGGGTGGCGGCAAGCTTCGGCACCACCAGCTTGACCACCGGATCCGCCGCCATCGAGCGCAGCGCGTCGATCTGCTCCGTCACCTTCATGGTGCCCAGCTCGGCGGTCATGCCGGAACCGATTCGGCCGCCCACCACCAGAGCGGTGAGTACCGGACCGAGTTCGCGCACCAGCGAGGTGGAGACGATCGAGCCGACGTACCACTTGCCGCCCAGGGAGGCGAAGCCGAGGGCATATTGCAGGGCCAGCACCATGCCCGTGAAGGTGGTGGTGATGGCCGCTACGCCCAGCGAGTAGACGCCGATCTGCTCCATCTGGCGCACCCATTCGCGCAACGCCCAAGGCCGCCGAAACAGCCCGCGAAAGGCCTGGCCAGTGAGAATCGCGATCTCACCGAGTACCCGCGCGAGGTCGAAAAAGGCTCTCATTCGGTCATCGTCATCCGGTGCTCAAGGGGCGGGCGAGGGCGGCGTGGAGCAGGCCGAAGGCGGCATCGGCGGCGGCCACCAGGTAGAGCGGCTGGAGTTCCGGACGACCGTAGGCCGCCAGGGCGAAGGCGCCGGCTCCGGCGAGGCGCCCGGCGATGGCGACCCACACCACCGCCGTGTAGCGCCGTGGATCCTGCGCCGCCGCCAGATACAGCAGGGCCAGCATGGTCAGCAGGATGGCGAGGAGCCAGAGATAGAACGTCTCGCCCGGCAGCGGCAGGTCCAGAAAGGCGGCGGTGGCTGCCGGGGCGACCACCATCAGGGCGGCGAAGATCAGGTCGTAGAGCGCCCCGGCGACGAGCGAGAGACGGAGCCAGCCGAGCAAGCGAAGTCGGCGGCGAAGCGAGCTGACGGGCGGCATGGGAGCCCATCCTACAGTGCCCGTGCGGCCCGCCGCCGGAATGGGTCTAGCCCGTCCAGCTAGGCAGGGGCTGAAAGACGGTTTCGCCTCTTCAGCAGGCCGAGGGCCTTTTCAGCAACCTGCTAGTCGGCGTCCTTCTTCCAGCGGCCGGCGCGCTTCAGGGCGTTGAGCAGCAAAAACTCGATCTGGCCGTTGACGCTCCGCAACTCATCCGCCGACCACTTCTTGAGGGCTTCATAGATCCGCGGATCGATGCGCAGCGGGAACGCTTTTCTTTTGGCCACGGAGAGTCTCGCCCGTTCGTCGAATAATAAGAAAGGGTTAGTGGTGGAGGGTGCCGGTGTTGACCACCGGTTGGGTGTGGCGGTCGCTGCACAGCACCACCAGCAGGTTCGAAACCATCGCCGCCCGGCGCTCTTCGTCCAGTTCGACCACCTGCTGGGTCGAGAGCATTTCGAGGGCCGTTTCCACCATCCCCACGGCGCCCTCGACGATTTTCTGGCGCGCCGCCACCACCGCGCTCGCCTGCTGCCGCTGGAGCATCGCGGCGGCGATCTCCTGGGCGTAGGCCAGGTGACTGATGCGGGTTTCGATCACCTGGACGCCGGCTTGATCGAGGCGCTTTTGCACCTGGTCCCGCAGCTCCGCGGAGATGTCTACGGTGTGGCTGGAAAGGGCTTCCTCTCCCTCCTCGTGGGCATCGTAGGGATAGGCCGTCGCCAAGGCGCGCAGGGCCGCTTCGCTTTGCACCTCGACGAAATGCTTGAAGTCGTCCACATTGAACAGGGCCTCCGCCGTATCGACCACCTTCCACACCACCACCGCGCCGATCTCGATCGGATTGCCGCTGCGGTCATTGACCTTGAGCTTGCCGGTTTCGAAGTTGCGGGTACGTTGCGAAATCTTCGTCTTGGAGTAGAAGGGGTTGGCCCAGCGCAGCCCCGGTTCTTTCACCGACGCGCGGTAGGAGCCGAAGAGCTGCAGGACCTTGGCCTCGTTCGGGTGCACCGTGAACAGTCCTGCCAAAAGCAGGATGGCGACAACGAACAACAGCACGCCGGCGAGCCCCTCCGCCGCCGATCCGGACAACACCCCGCGCCGGAAGCTCTCGATCCCGCCTGCCATCACGAGCAGGGCGACAAAGAGCATCCCCAGACCGGGCAGGGCGGTGCGGGAAATCTCGCGAATGGAATCTGTTTTCTGGGCCATGGCAATCTCCCCTGAGTCAAGAATGGGTCGTACAGAGAGTCGAGTACCGATCATCGGGCTCATCCTCGACTGATATAAGTATGATATCACTTTGATATTCCATGGGCTAGCCCGACCTTCTCACCAACTTCGTCGCGAGAGGGCGTCCAGAGTTGTTTCTTGGGCCTGCAGCTGCAAGGAGTTTGGTCCTCCAAGCGAAGCGGGCGTACTCGAAGTACGTCGAGGAGCGGAGAGGCCAAAAGACGCTGCATATGCAGGTGCATCCGCCCTCGCAGCAGAAGGCTGGTGGCTAGGTCGGGCTAGCCCGCTGCCGATCGCAGCCGCCGGCTGGACCTGGTGCGCACGGATCGCGCAGAATGGGGCGGTAACCGATGTCCGGATGGATTCTTGCCGAGGCTTCCCCCTGACGTGACTTCCGAGCGCTCCACACCCTACCGCCGCCCCGCCTGGTGGCGTACCGCCCTGGCCATCGCCTACCTGGTGCCGGTCACCCTCGTGCTCGGTTCCACTGCGGTCCTGTTCTCCTGGGTGCCGCCGCGCGGGAACTTGATGGTGGTCCTGGCCCGGGTCTGGTCACGGGGCCTGCTGTGGATCAGCGGAGTGAAAGTCGAAGCCGAGGTGCCGGCTTCGGTGGACGGCCGCCGCGGCCGCGTCTACCTGGCGAATCACCAGAGCTACTTCGACATTCCGGCCCTGCTGGTCACCCTGCCGGGCTCGCTGCGCTTCGCCGCCAAGCGCAGCCTGTTCCGGATTCCGGTCTTCGGTTGGTCGCTCCACGCCGGTGGCTTCATCCCGGTGGACCGCTCGGATCGCAGTCGAGCCCGCGAGGTCTACAAGATCGCTGGCCGCCGGCTCGATGCCGGTGCCTCGGTGCTGTTTTTCCCGGAGGGCACCCGCTCGCGCGATGGCCGCATCGGCCCCTTCGAGCGCGGTGGCTTTTTGGTGGCCCTGAAGGCCGGGGCGCCGATTGTGCCGGTGGGCGTCTCCGGCACCCGTCGGGTGTTGTCGCGCGACTCCCTCAAGCTCGCTTCGGGCACCGTCCAGGTGCGCCTGGGCGAACCGATCGACTCCAAGCAATTCGGCATCCGCCGACGGGACGCCTTGATGAGCCGCGTGCGGAGCGAAGTGGTGGAGCTGTCCGGCGAAGAGGATGGCGCCGAGGCTGAGGTTCCTTCATCGGCGTCGGAGGAGCTCACGCCGGTCCTCGGCGCGCCCTCCGAGGACTGATACAGTTTTCGTCAGCGGGCCGGTCGGCCCGCGCTCCAGCAACATCCGGCCCCAACCGAAACCCGTGGGGCCGAATCCGTGGGGGCGCCCCGCGGGAAGGTACCTCCGACATGGCCAATGACCTCGAAGCGCAAGTCTGGGAATCCCTCAAGACCGTCAAGTATCCGGGCATGAGCCGGGACATCGTCTCTTTCGGTTTCGTTCACACGGTGACCGCCGGCGACGACGGCGCGGCGCGGGTGGAACTTCGCCTTGCCACCCACAATCCCGGCGCCGCCGACGAGGTGCGCGACGCGGTGGAAGAGGCGGTGGCTCAGGTCGAGGGGGTCTCCCGAGTGGAGGTGGAGTTGAACGTGGTCAAGCCGGATCCGCCGCAGCGCGCTGCCCAGCAGGCGACGGCCCGCAGTCCGGAGCTCATCCCCGAGGTACAAAACGTCGTAGCCGTGGCCTCCGGCAAGGGCGGCGTGGGCAAGTCCACCGTCGCCGCCAACCTCGCCATCCGCCTCGGCCAGCTCGGTCACCACGTGGGCTTGCTCGACGCGGACATCTACGGTCCTTCGGTTCCCACCATGTTCGGCATCGGCCGGCGGCCGCGCATTCAGGAAAATCGCATCCTGCCGTTCGAGAAATACGGCATCAAGCTGATGTCCCTGGGCTTCATCGTCGACACCGACACGCCGGTGATCTGGCGTGGCCCGATGGTGATGCGCGGCATCGAGCAGATGCTGGGGGATGTCGAGTGGGGGGCGCTGGATTTCCTGATCGTCGATCTGCCGCCGGGCACCGGCGACGCGCAGCTCACCGTCACCCAGAAGATCCCATTGGCCGGTGCGGTGATCGTCACCACCCCGCAGGACGTCGCCTTGATCGACGCCCGTAAGGGGCTGGCGATGTTTCGCAAGGTCAATGTGCCGGTGGTGGGCATTCTCGAAAACATGTCCACCTTTGTCTGCCCGCACTGCCACGAGGAGACCCAGATCTTCAAGCACGGCGGTGGCGAGCGCACCGCCGAACTGCTGGAAACGCGCTTCCTCGGCCGCATTCCCCTCGACCCGGAGATCGTGCGCGGTGGCGACGCTGGCCGTCCCATCGTGGCGGAGCAGGAAGAGGGCCCCCACGCCGACGCCTTCCGCCAGATCGCCGAAGCGGTGGTCGAGGAAGTTGCGGCTCTCGAACGCCCTTCCCTGACCATCGTTTGACCTTCGGCCGGAGGTCTCTAGCCCGCACCATGTCCGTCGCGCTCATTGCCGACAACCACCTGAACGGCCCCGGTGGTGCGGCGGAACCCTTCCTCGCCCAGCTCGCGGCCTTGCCCGGAGAGGGCTGCAAGCGCCTGATCCTGATGGGCGATCTGTTCCAGGCCTGGGTGGGCAGCGAGAAATTTGAAACGCCGGACATCGCCGCCGTCGTCGAGGCCCTTCGCGCCCTCCGAGAAGCCGGCCTTCGAGTGGATTACGTCGAAGGCAACCGCGATTTCTTCCTCCAGGCAAGCCCCTACGCCGATGCCTTCGATTCCGTCGTGCGCGAAGTCGCCTTCACCGTCGACGGCGTGCGCTACCTCGCTGTCCACGGCGACGGCCTCGACGACCGCGACTGGCAGTACCGCTTCTGGCGCACGCTTTCGAAGAGCTGGCTTTCCCGCGCCCTGGTGCTCCGCACCCCCCGCCGTTTCGCCCAGCGCCTCGTCACCTCCACCGAACGCCGCCTCTCCGGCACCAACTTCAAGCACAAGAGGGAACTCCCCGAGGCCGTCATCCGCCGCTACGCCGCGCGGAGACTGTCCGAAGGGTACGACGTGCTCCTCCTCGGGCACTTCCACGAGGAGCGGACCTGGCAGGTCGAGGGTGGGGAAGTGCGGCTGCTGGAGGCCTGGTTCACGAGCCGGCGGGTGGAGTGGGTGGGAGGGAATGGACCGGGCGGCTCTTTGGAAGCGCCCGTCGCGGACTAGCCCGCTCGCGGAGCTCCGCCGCGCCCGGTTGGCGGCTTCTATGCTGCGCGCTGGCTCCAGGTGGCGGCACCAACTCCAGAACCACCAGCTCCGGCCGGCAGAAGAAACGCAGTCGTGGCGCCCGGCCGCGCTCCATCCCGATGCCGCGGGAGACGACCAGGGTGCCGCCGGTTGGCAGCTCCGTGCGGCCGGTGGACCAACTTTGGGGGACGGCGGAGAGGGTGATCAGCGGGCCGAAGCCGGGAATCTGCACCTGGCCGCCGTGGATGTGGCCGGCGAGCAAGAGGTCTACGGTCGCGTCGGGGCTGAGGGCGAAGTCCGGACCGTGACCTAGGGCGATGTGGAAGGCCTCCTCCGGGGCCGGCGGCAGCGCCAGGCTTTGATTGAAGGAGGCTGCCAGAGAGAGGGCGGTGAGGCGGATTTCGCCGAGGTCGAAGGTGGAGGTGGAGCGAACGGTTCGGACGCTCAGTCCCTCGAAGGCCCGCTCCCAGCCCGGCGGATCGGTGTTGCCTTCCACGGCGTAGATGCCCAGCGGGGCGGCGAATCCAATCTCTTTCAAGTAGGCATTGAGTTCCCGCTGGGTCGCTTCCAGCGCGGCGCCCGGAGGAAGCTGCACGTAGTCGCCCGCCAGCAGGAGCAGGTCCGGGTGAAGTTCCATCGCCTGGATGAGCGCCATTCGTTCGTAGTCGCCCAGGTGATCGGTCTGCAGGTCGGCGATCAGCACAATTGTGACCGGCTTGGTGAGCCCGGGTGCAGAGATGCGGTGGGTGGTGACCTCTAATCGATAGGGCTCGGTTCGGAAGGCGTTGAACGCGATCGCCGGCAAGATGACGGCGATCGCGAGGCATGCGCCGGCGAGCAGGCGGGAGCGGTACCACAGCAGCCAACCGGCTAGAGCCGCCAGCGCCGTGCCGTGCAGGAAGATCGCCCAGGCGAGGAGCCGCAGCATACCGAAGGGATCCATCCCCAGGAGCCCGGCCAGCAGGCCGGCTAGCAGCGCGACACCCACCAGCCGAAGCGATAGGCGTCGAAGACTGAAGGCGTCTCGTTGGACGATGAGCGGCCTGAGCAGCACCACCTCACCAGCGGCCAAGATCAGATTGAAGATCCACGAAGAGAGCATGCGTTCGCTTGATCTCACAGCCGAATTGTGGCCTGGGTGAGGCCTTTCGACGAGTGGGTTGAGGCACTTCGGCCTGCGCACCTAACTTTTGGCAGGGGTCGATTCCTCACTCCAGGCGGTTGCGCGGTTCTTGAGGACCGCTATCCTGGAGGTCAGTCGCCAGTCGTCGTCACGCGCTCCGGAGTTCGTTTGTCTGTCCGGAGATCCCTTTGTGAGATTTGGCGCGTGAGCTGAAATGTTCTGAGGCCGTCCGACACCTTCGGGTATCCCGATTCCCCCGGGGAGAAACCTTGGCTCACCCTGGGATTTGAAACTTGGATTCTTTGTTTGGGAGGTTCAACTGATGCTGCTATTTCCTCGTTGTGGCCGTCGTTCCAGCTCCTGGCAGCGCGGACTTCTTTGCCTGGTCGTCGCCGGGCTGGCCCTTCCCCTCGTCGCACAGGCCGAGGCTCCAACTCCCTCTGCCCTGGAGCAGATCCAAACCCTCACCCAGATGAAAAAGGCGCGCACGCCGGCACAGCACAAGCTCGATTCCAATCTTCTGATCGAGGTGCTGCGGCAGCGCCGCGACCCGGCCACGGCGCGGCTGCAGGAATTCCGCACGGGCATCGATCTGGACGCCCGGGAGCGGGTGATGGTCGATATCCGGGCCGAGGTGACGGACGAGTTGCTGGCCGCCGTCAACGACCTCGGCGGATGGGTGGAGAGCGCCTTCCCGCGCTGGAATACGCTGCGAGTTCAGCTACCGCTGGCGGCTCTTGAGGCGTTGGCCGAACGCGCCGAGGTGCGCGGCGTGCGCCCGGCGGATCGGATGCTGGTGAACGGCAATATCACGGTGACCGAGGGCGATGTCGCCCACGAATCGGATACGGCCAGGACGACGTTCTCGGTGAACGGTTCCGGCGTAACGGCCTGCGCTATTTCCGACAGCGTGGACGAGCTCGCGAACTTGCAGGCGGCCGGTGAGCTGCCGCCGGGAGTGACGGTGCTGCCGGGGCAGAGCGGAAACCCGGGATCGAGCGAGGGCACGGCACTCCTGGAGATCATGCACGACATGGCGCCCGGGGCGGCTCTCGCCTTCGCCACCGCCAATGGTGGCCAGGCGCAGTTCGCCCAGAACATCCTCGACCTCGCCGCCGCCGGCTGTAAGGTGATCGCCGAGGACGTTTTCTACTTCGCCGAGCCGGTATTTCAGGACGGCATCATCGCCCAGGCGGTGGATCAGGTGGCGGCGGATGGAGTCTTCTACTTCGTGGCGGCGGGCAACTCCGGTCGGTTGAACGCCGGCACCTCGGGCGTTTGGGAGGGGCAGTACTCGGCCACAGCGCTCCCCGCGGCGCTCCCCGGCGCCGGCCTCTCGGCGCATGATTTCGGAGGTGGCTCGGCCTCCAACGAGATCACCGAAGACGCACTCAACGATGCCCCGTTCTTCACCCTGTGGTGGTCCGACCCGCTGGACTCGGCCGGCAACGACTACGATCTCTACCTGTTGGACGACACCTTGACGAACGTACTCGGTGCTTCCACCAACACTCAGAATGGCGATGACGATCCCTTCGAGATCCTCGCCTCGGTGGGCGAGGACGACACCGGGAACCGGCTGGTGGTGGTGAAGTTCTCGGGCGATGATCGCTTCCTCCAGCTCAACACCCACCGGGGCCGGCTGGAGTTCGCGACCGCCGGGCAGATCGGCGGCCATATCGCCGCCGAGGGCGCCTTCGCGGTGGCCGCCGTCAACGTGGCTACGGCGGGCGGCGGTCCGTTCACCGGCGGAGCCGCCAACCCTTCGGAGCCCTTCAATTCCGACGGTCCTCGGCGCATCTTCTTCAATCCGGACGGCTCGCCGGTGGTGCCGGCCTTCGGCAGCGGTGAGCCTCTGCTCGGTGGCCAAACGTCGATTGTGCGCCAGAAGCCGGACATTGCCGCCGCCGACGGCGTATCCACTACTACGCCGGGGTTCGAAACGTTCTTCGGCAGTTCCGCCTCGGCACCTCACGCCGCCGCGATCTCGGCACTGCTCAACGAACTCTTCCCGACCGTGACGCAGGATGATCTGTTCCCGCTGTTTGAATCCACCGCCCTCGACATTGAGGCGCCGGGCTTCGACCGGGACTCCGGTTTCGGGATCATCCCGGCACCCGACCTGTTGGACAATGCGGCCGACATCTTTGCGGACGGCTTCGAATCCGGTGACGCGGCTTCCTGGACGGACTTCGTGCCCTGACGACGGCCGAGGGTCGTGCGCCCTTCCGTTAGGTGCTGCTCCCATCAAGTGCCACCCGAATGTCGGAGTCGGCTCCCATCAGGTGCCACCCGAATGTCGGAGGCGGCTCCCATCAGGTGCCACCCGAATGTCGGAGTCGTTTCAAGTCTCTGATTTCAAGAGCTTTGACAAGTGGGTGGCACCTGTGAGGGTGAGGGGGCCTGTTTCTTTCCTTCCTTGACTGCGCGCGATGTAACGCTCTGTGGCTGTCTTCGACGGTCCCGATGAATTCACCGTCGGCCGAAGGTTTGGTGCTCCGCAACCCTCGGCTCTCGATTCATCGACCGGACGCTTCCGCAGGAGGCTGTCCTGGAGGACCACGCCATGCGAGTCGCTCAACTGCGCGTCAGCGCGATCGTTCTCATTCTTTTTCTCGCCTTTACGGCGCCGGCCTGCCTCTTGGCGCCGCCCTCGCCCCCCAACACCTGGACCGCCGAGGTCACGCCGAGTCTGATCTGTCCGGGCGAGTCGGTCACGGTGACCTGGAATGCCGGCCCATGGAGCGGCTGCAGGCGGGACGGTCGCGGAGGCTTCACCGGTCACGATCTCGACTGCGGGCACCCCACCCGCCTCATGGTCACCACCTTCCCCAACGAGATGTTCGCGAGCGATCCCATCGATTCCCGGGAGACCGCCGGTAGGCGGCTGATCAACCCCACTCAGAACACCTCGATCATTTTCTCGGCGACGGGGCGCAACGAGCCGACACCGCGTCTCGGCCGGGTGATCAGCGTGATGACCGAAGACGACCGTGACTCCGGGTATTTCTACGGCGTGTGCGACGCCGGCCGGCCGGCCTGGCAGGAACTCAACCTCTCCAAATCTTGGTTGCCGGAGAGCGCCGAGTTGACGGAGATCTGCAACCCCAACGACTTTCGGGTCACCGTGTTTGTCACCACCGGGACGCGTTCCGCGACCTTCGAACTCAGCCCCCGTGGCGACGAGACCGCCTGTACCGGACGGCTGGAGGACGTCACCGCCGTAACCGCGTCCACCCGCGATGACACGATCTTGGCCGGCTCCGGCTGCAGCGGAGTCCTCAGCGCCCCGCCCAGGCCCATACGGGTGCTCGAGACCTGGTCCTGCCCCTGAGCCCTTCCCGCTGTGGAGATGCTCCCGGATTCGCCGACCCTTGGCGGGTCCCGGTGACCGTTCGACCTCCCCTCGCGACCGTTCGCCGGTCCTGCGTCGACCGCTCGGCCGATCCTCGGGGTGATGTGTCCTGGCGTAATCCGAGCGCTCCGCTCCTCGCTTCGCGCGGTTCCGCGCCCGCATCGAGCGGGAGTGGCCTGCGGCGCTTTGACCGCTTTCGGGCGATCTCGCCCACCGCATCCGGCGCTTCGACGTGCTGGGGCCGGACGGTACGGTGTTCGACCGCGGCAAGGCGGTGGAGGTGTGGCGATGCGAAGGCGGCGAGTGGAAGTTTCTGCTGGACTCCTGGAACAGCAGCCAGTCGGCTGCCCCTTGCACCGTTCGGTGCTGGTGAAGCGGCATCGGGTGCGGCGCATCGGACCGGGATTCGACGGCCGCCACCGGGTGTTCGTCGAGGGCATCGATAAACCCTTGACGATGAGCGGGCGCTACGCCAAGCGCCTCGCCGAGCGATTGCACGTCGGTCCTAAGAGCGTTGGCTAGCCCGAATTGGGCTTCTCCTCGGCCATCGCCGTCTTGAGGGCGGTCATCAGATTGCGAGCCGCTTCTTCACGGCCCACTTCGCCGCGCACGAAGGGCAGCCAATGATCGAACAGCGGCTGGTGCATGACCTTCCAGTCGCCGCCGAAGACGCCGTTGGCTTCGGTGTAGGGGGTGTAGGTCTCGCCCTCCGCTGCCAGGATCTGACGGGCCACCTCGCCGACGGTGACGAACAGTACGCCGTGCCACAGGCTCCGGTGGATCGGCGCATCCACTTCCTCCGCCGCCTTGGCGATCAATTCGGCGATCGGCCCTCGGCGCGGCGAAACCAGTTCGTGGCTCGCTTCATGGAAGATCATCTCGAAGGCCGCTCGATCCTTGTAGCTGGCTCTGCGGCTGTTGATCTGGATGTGGGTCGGCACCCCGCGGAAGGCGACCGTATCGGCGCCGGCCCAGCCGGCCGTCTCCACCAGGTCGACGGCCAGCGGCTTGTGGTGCCAGGCCTTGCCGAAAAGCTCTTCGAGGCGAGCACCGATGGTGTCCGCGTGGCGATCGAGAAGCGGCACCAGGTCGGCCACCCAGCGGCGGTTGGCGACATCCTGCTCCTGCCAGGCGCAGATCCGCCAGGCCGGTGCGGCGGCCCGCAAGAAGAGCAGGGAAAGGGCGAGATCGCGCCGGTCGTCGTCGTCGAGATCGATCTCGATACCCACCAGGCGGGCGCGAATGATGGTGCGCTCTCGGCTGAAGTCGTAGGTGCCGGCGACGGTCTCGGCGAAGTAGTGCACCGCCGCCGACCAGGCGCTGCGATCCTCTTGGATCAGACGTTCCCAACACTCACCCTGAGCGAATGGGTCCGGCCGGTCTCGGCGTTGCGCCGTCGCCGAGGTGAGCACCGCGTCATAGACGTTGAAGGCGAAGTCCGAATAGAAGTTGAACCAGGGCGTTTCGGTGATCGGTCGTCGGCCGTCCGGGTCGCCCAGCGCGGGAACGAGGTCGTCACTCTGGACCAGGGCCGTACCCTTTTTGGACAACTCCCCGCTGGCGCTCTCCGCCGTCGCCGGCTCTCCATCCGACCCTTGTTCCGGTGCCGCGACGGCGGTGGCCGCGGCGAGACACGCGAGGATGACGAGGATCGGCTGTCTGGGCATGAAAGCTCCTTCCACGAGGAATCGATGGCGGCGGAGGCGCTGCGTCTTGATCTCTGTACGGTTACAACGTCGCGGGCGTCGGTGGGTTCCCATTCGGCCCAAGCTTTCCGGTCTTCGTCAACGCCCCTTGTAGGCGGCGGTGAGTTCCTCGCGCACTCCATCCGGCAAACGCCGAACGGCCTCTCGAAAGGTCACTCCGGACATTCGATCGAGGTGGCGGCGCACCCAATCGACGACGATTTCGGGACGTTCCTTCGAGGTTTCCCGGGCGACCCAACCGATGGCTTTGCGAAGGAAGAATTCCTTTTCATCGAGTAACCGGTCGCCATAGCGGACGAAGCGCGGCCAGTCCCCTCCGCCGCGGCGCAGTGGCAGCAGCAGGGCGAGGATGGCGGATCGGCGAATCCAGAAGTCGTCGTCTGCGATCCAGCGATCGAGAACCTCGGAGCCGGCGGCCGGGTGTTGCTCCACCAGCGGTCCCGCGCCGTGGACGGCGAGGGCGTCGACGTGCGCCCAGGTCTTCGCCCGGCGGAGCAGGTTCTCGAGGAGAGCGAAATCTGCGACTTCGAGCAGGTCGAGCCGGGAGGTGAGAAGAAAGGCTCCGAAAGACCGCAGCTCGTGGACTCGAGTGCGCCATAGGCCGCGGACGGTGGCGAGGAGCTGGGCGCGGGTGAGGGTCGGTTGCTCCTTCGACCAGCGCCGGACCTCTTTCCGGATCAGCGGTACCGGTACTCCGAGAAAGTCGAGATCGCTCTTGAGGTATTTCTTTTCATGGGTCGCCCGCTCAGTGGTGCCGAGGGGAGCGAGGCGATCGTGCAATTCCTGGACGGCGTTCATCACCGCAGAGTAACCGACGAACGAGCGTCCGTCGCCGGATCCGCCCAGCTCGCCCGTTGTTGCTTCTGACGGTACTTATCGCTTTGCAGGTGTAGAAGCTTACGGTTCAACGCCCGGAAGAACGCGACGTGGTCGCCGCTCGCATCGCGGGGCAAAGCGGAGGAGCACCCATGATGCGAGAAGCCCGTTCCACGGGGCCGAAGGGCGCCGGCCCCTACCCAGTTCCAGCCTGTCTCCTGGCGCTGCTGCTCGTCTTCGTGGCGGCACCGGCCTGGGGGGACGAGCCCCCCGGCAAGCCGCTGACGACGGGCTCCGGTTCCGACACCGAAAAGGTCAACGAGGCGATGGACGAGCTGCACTGCGCCGTTGACTCGATGGATCCATCGGATCCGAACCGAAAGAAGGCCGAGAAGGCCCTGGATGCAGCCCTCAAGGCGCTCAAGGGCAAGAAAGATCCCACCACCGGCCAGTACGAGTCGCGGATGCGGAAGCAAACGCTCACCAAGAAAGGGCACGACGCCTTCACCTCGATCGAGAACGACGACGGCAAGAACGTCTCGGGAACCGAGGAAGTGGGCGCCGGCAACGAGTACGTCGTGCTGGGAGATCACTGGCTGACCGGCAGTGCCCTCAAGGCGGGCCTGGCCGGCCTGCTGGCGCACGAAGGAATGCGCCTTACCCAGAAATACAACTACCCGCGAAAGAACCAGTCCTTCGATGACAAGTGCGGCATTGTCAACCGCGCTCTCGACGCCTGGGGACTCCAGATCGCCGTGCTCGAAGCCCTCTCCGCGAAGGAGACGGACCCGGACGAGAAGAAGAAGATCGACGACCGCATCAAAGACGCCAACAAAGCCAAAGACAGTTGGCAACAGAACAAAGACGCTCTCAACCAGATGCAGCCCGGGGGGTGCAAGTGATGACAATCCTCAAGACTTTCTTGGCCCTCTCCTGCGCCGTCGCGGTGGTCGCGCCGGCCGTCGTCGAAGCGCAGACCCCGGTGGTCGGCGATCGGCCGATCACCATCACCCCGACCCCTTCTCCCGGGCCGTTCCCCCATGTTCCGCGGGTGGCGATTCCCTTGATGCGGCCGGCTCGGTCGATCGCCCATACCGGCCCGATCAGCTCGTCGGTATCGGCCGCGGGTCTGCTGCACGACGGGCTCAACGGTGCCGAGGCGCTCACCGGGGTGGTGAACCCCGGAGACTTCCAGAAGCTTTCCGATGGCTCGTTCCTGGTCGCCGGCCGCCGCGCCGGCGGCAACGGTGCGGGTACCGTCGAGTACTGGCGCAAGGACGTCTTCGGCAACCTCTTTGGTGCCAGCCTGTACGTGAAAACGGGCTCGGATTTCTCCGGCGTGGTCTACGACGAGAATTCCGGGTTCCTCTACCTGCTCGACGCCAAGAAGAAGAAAATCTGGCGTGCTTCCTGGAACGGCTTCGGCCAACTGCCGCAGAGCTACTCGACCTGGGCGACGACCGCCGATGTCGGTGCCCTCCACAGCGCGCGGGATCGTTATCTCGACCTGGTGTGGCCGGCAGGCGACGACCCGGCGACGGATCCGGGACACGTCTACCTCGGTCTCTATCCGGACCCCCTGATCCAGGGCCGGGCGCTCTCCGGCAGTGCCGGAAACATCACCAACGCCCTGTGGGACTGGCGCGACCAGGATCTGGCGCCGGACTTCATCATCGACGCGGCGACGGTGTCCGAGAGCAGCTTCACCCTCGACGTGGTGAAGCCTACGCCGGCGGCTTCGGCGACGGCTATCGACATCGTGCATCTTGAAACCGGCTTCGTGCGCGGCATCGGCACCATGGCGAGCGGCGACGACCGGGTTTCGATTTCGCTTACCGCGCCGGTGGTTCTGGGCGATTCCTATGTCGCTCGCGAGTCCGGCCAGCCGACTACCAGCCGCTGGGCGATGCGCGCCATGCGGCGCTATGGGTTCCCGGAAGCGTTCTCCAACGGCACTGCCCTGCGGCCGATCTTCACGCCGCCGGACTCCTTCATCGGAAACCCCATCCTGACCATGCTGGTGGGGATGGAGATCGATAGTGGCAATCCACCGGCGGTGATCGAGCGGGATTACTTCGGCACCCTGCGGGTGGGGGTGCGAAGTTTCAGCGATCCGGTGGTGCCGTTGGGCGGCGGGCAGTTCTGGCTGTCGCCGACTACCCAGGTGGTGCCCGCGGTCGGGCGCATCGGCGCCGCCGGCCATGGCCTGATCGGCGCCACCATCAACATTCCGTTCAACGGCGGACTGATCGGCCAGGTGTGGTTCGTGCAGTTCGAGGTCACCGATCCGGACACCGGCGGCATCGTGCGGTCGGAGGTCGTCGGCTTCGAGATCCTGCCCTTCTTCTAGCCGGTTGCTGAAAAGGCCTTCGGCCTATGGTTTCAGCTTCCCTGCTAGTTTTTCTGGGCCAAGGGGGCTATGTGCCCCCCTCGCCCGAAATGCCTAGCCTTTACGGTCTCGCCCCCATCTTCGGCGCCGCCTCGCCCTTTGGGCTCGGAGCAGGCTGCTGAAAGGCTTCTGCAGCAGCGCGCTAGTGCGCCGGGTCTGGGTCTCGGTTAGTGGAACGGAAAGAAGACCGGCAGGAGCGCCGAGGCGAGGATCCAGAACAGCAGGTTCAGGGGGCCCCCGAAGCGGCTGAAGTCGGTGAAGCGGTAGTTGCCGGCGCCGTAGACCATCATGTTCGTCTGATAGCCGGTCGGCGTCATGAACGACGCCGACGCGGCGAAGCAAATGGCGATCACCAGCGCCTCCGGCCGCACGTCGAGCTGCGACGCCATGCCCAAGGCCACCGGCGTCAGCACGATGGCGGCGGCGCTGTTGGTCACCGTCTCCGTCGCGACCGACGTCACCAGGTACAGGACGGACACCGCCACCCACGGCGCGATGGCCTGCGGCACCAGAGCCGTCGGCGCTAGAACGGCGTTCGCCAGCTTGTCCGCCAGGCCGGTACGCAGCATCGCATCGCCGACGGGAATGAAGGCGGCAATGAATACGATCACCCGCCACTCGACCGCGCGGTAGGACTCCTGCGGCCGAATGACCTTCAGCACCAGCAGTACGACGATCGCCGCCAGCACCGCTACCACCAGGTCCACCAAGCCGGTGGCCGCGAGGAGGATGACCGATGGGACGAGGGCTATCGGCAGCCACCACAGCCGTTCCCGCCTTAGCTTCACGTCCACCTCCGTCGTGACGATCAGGTCGTGGTGGCGCCGCAGCTCCCCGAGGCGGTCCGGCGACACCACGATCAGCAGGGTGTCGGCGAAGCGCAGCCGGGTGCGGGCCAGGCGCTCCCGCAGGGTGGACTCGGCGCGGCGTATGGCCAGCACGAACGCGCCGTAGCTGTGCCGAAAGTCCGCTTGCTGGAGGGTGCGGCCGATCAGGCTGCTGTTGGGACTGACCAGGGCTTCGACCACCTGCTGGCTTTCGGACAGCTCGGCGTCGTCGAGCTTGACGTCACTCAGCAGGGCCACGCCGGTCTCGTTGCGCAGTCGCAGCAGGTTGGACGGACCGCCGCGCACCAGCAGCAGATCGCCGACTTCGAAGGGCACCGTGCGCAGATTGACCGAGATCCGCTGGTTGCCCCGGATCACCGTCAGCACGGTGACGTCGTAGCGCTCGCTGAGCTGGGCCTCGAGGGCGGTCTGGCCCACCAGCTTGGTGTCTTCCAGGATTTCGAGTTCGGTCAAAAAGTCATCCATCTCGAACTCGCTGGTCAAAGTCTCGATCTTCGTCCGCTCCGGCAGGAAGCGCGGCGCCAGCACCAGAACGTAGATCAATCCCACCGCCAGGAAGACGACCGCCATAGGAGTGAACTGAAACATCGACAGCGGCTCTTGGCCGTTTTCCTCCAGCAGCGAACTCACCAGCAGGTTCGTTGAGGTACCGATCAGGGTGAGGGTGCCGCCGAAGATGGCCGCAAAGGACAGCGGCATGAGCACTTTGCTGGGATTGATTTCGATCCGTCGGCTGATATCCACCGCCAGTGGAATGGTCATGGCCACCACGGCGGTGTTGTTGAGGAAGCCGGAGATCACCGCCACCACCGCCAGGAGCACGCCGATGCCGAGCCACTTGCGGTGCCGGAAGCGGCGACTCAAGCGCTCGCCGGCCAGCTCGACCAGGCCGGTGCGGATGAGGGAGTGGCTCAGAATGAACAGGCCGCCGATGGTCAGCACGCCTTTGTTGGAGAAACCGACCAGGGCTTCGTTCACCGGCACGATGCCGGTGACCATTAGCGCCAGCACCAGGCCGAGGGCCGTCACATCGACCGGCAGCAGCTCGAGCAGGAACGAGGCGAGAGCCGCGATCAAGAACGTCAGCAGAAGAATCGCTTCGAAGGACATGGTGCGAGGAGGGGCGTTAAGTGTACTTCCGCAGCATCGGGATCTTCTCGCCGGCGGCGCAGGAATCGATCAGGATCTGCAGCCGGCGCCGGCGGGTTTCTTCGCGCTTGGCGCTCACCACCCAGTGAATGGAGGTCTTGGTGTAGCCCGGCGCCAGCTCCTCGAAGAACCGCCAGGCCTTCTCGTCCGACCGAATCCGGTCCTCGTACTCCTTGGGCAGATGGGCGGACTCTTGTTCGTAGGAAGCGCGCGCGATCTTGCCTTCGTTGCGCAGCTCATAGGCCTGCATGCCGGCCGGCTGCATGCGGCCTTGCTCGATGAGCTCTTGCACCATCCCGAGGTTCTTCTGACTCCAATGGCTGGTGGCCTTGCGGCGAGTAAAGCGGATCTTGTAACTCGCCTCGTCGATCGACCGACGGAGCCCGTCGATCCAGCCGAAGCACAGGGCTTCTCGAACGGACTCCTCCCAGGTCACGCTGGCTTTGCCGGTCGCCACCTTCCAATAGCCGACCCACAGAACCTCCGCGCCGTCATGGTTCGACTCCAGCCAGGCTCGAAACTCGGCGGGAGATGCGAAGAAGATGGGTTGCTCGGACATTCGCGTGGTCTCGGCTGCCCCTGGTGACTTTACTAGGCTTGGAGAATCAGGCGGCCTACTCGGCCTGCTGGCTCCAGGGCGGCACCAGGCCCATGCTGCGGGTGTAGCTGATGGCTTGGCCCAGATGCTCATGGGCGTGCCCGAGGAGAATCATGTAATAGGCCCGTTTGGGCTGCGGGGGACCGAAGATCTGGACCTCCGCGTCGAGATCTTCGAGGGAGCCAAGAGCCTCCGTCAAGTAGGCGAAGGATTCCTTGAGCTTGGCCACCACTTCGTCCTTCGAAGTAATGGTCTCCTCCCACATCTTCGCCGTGGCGATGGGGTTCTCGCCGATCTCGACCCCTTCCGGCGGGGCGGCGCCGAGAGCGCCGGGCAGCATTAGGTTGGCGCTCACGACGTGCATGTAGACCTCGCTCAGGGTACGGACCTCGACCGTCGGCCGCCAACCGTACATGTCCTCCGGAGCGGCCTCGGCCAGCGCGATCAGCTTCTTTGCCGTTTCCTCCAGGTTGGCCGTCACCGCTGCTTTGAGGGCGTCGTCGCCGCCGTCCGCCGTCGCCGGCAGGGTCGTGCACAGGGCGAGCAGAACCAGGAACATCCCCTTGAATAGATATCTCATCGCAATTCCCTTTCTTTTGGTCGTCCAGAGCAACCGGCAGGCAAATTCTCTTCGGGGTGCTGCCGGGTCTTCGAAGGTGGCAAGAGTCTATCCGACGCCCAGGCGAGCAATCAGTCTTGCTCCGTGGCCGGAGCGAACTGAATGCGCCCCGCCGTTCCGCGGCCGACTTCGCTCGACAGTTCGAAGCGCCAGCCACAGCGTCGGCAGATGCGATGCACGATCGGCAACCCCAAGCCGCCGCCGGCGGGAGCGTCGGGATCGTTCAGGCGTTGCAGGAGCTCCGAGTCGATGCCTCTTCCGGAATCCGCGACCCGAGCCCATCGGCCTTCGATGGCGACCTGGATTTCGCCGCTCTCGGTGTGCTCGATGGCATTGCGGATGAGATTGGAGAGCGCCACCATCAGGAGGGTCGAGTCCCGAAAGGGGCGGTCGTGGTGCGGGGGCGTTGCGACCAGTTCGACGCCCGGCGGCAGGAGCAGGCGGAACTCTTCGATCAAGTCTGTGAGCTGGGTGGCGATCGGGAGCCCGTCCTGGGCGCTGCGGCGGCTTTCCTCCCGCGCCATCCACAGCAAGCTCTGGATGGTCGCATTCATTCGGCGAACGGAGCGCGCGATCCGCCCCAGGCGATCGGTGAACCGAGGATCATCGGCCGGATCTTCATCGGCCAGGAGATCGCACACCCCCTGGATCACGGTCACCGGCGTGCGCAGTTCGTGGCTGGCTTCGCGCAGGAACAGCCGCTCGCGGCGGCGGGCTCGTTGCGTCCGCTCGTGGGCTTCGTCGAGGGCTCGCGCCAGGGCGCCGATCTCATCCGCCGGTAGGCCCCAGGCATAGGGCGACTGGCCGGCGGCCAAGCGTTTCTCGAGCCTTTCGATGGGAGCGACCAGCCGCCGAGCGAGGAGCCACCCGAGGAGGCCGCCTGCGAGGACGGTGGTCACCAGTCCGGCGAGGATCGCCAAGGCGAGTTGATCTTCGGCCCGCTCGCTCTCCGGGAAGCGGGCGATCGACAGCACCAGACCGTCTCTGTCGGGGTGGGGCCGTACCAGAGCGTGGAGTTCGGCGTCGTGAGTCTCGGCTTCGTGATAGCCGGGGATCAGGGTGCCGAAGGGGCGAGCGAGGTCCACCGGCACTTCAGAAACGGGGCCCAAGTACATGAAATCCGACGCCCTACCAGGGATTCCCTCGCGGGATCCTTGGGAAGAATACCGGTCCAAGGAATCGATGAGTTGACGCTCGATGAAGCGATCTTCGACCCGCCAGAAGATAAAGAAGACGAGCGCGCTGAAGAGAATCCCGAGGAGGGCGGCGAAGGCGGCGAAAAGCAAGCTCAGCCGCTGGCGGATACCGAGCCTCATCGCTCCGGTGGACGCAGGAGGTAGCCCTGGCCGCGAACGGTGTGGAGCAGCGGATCCGCGAACGGGCGGTCGATGGCGCGGCGTAGGCGGTAGATGTGAGAGCGCAGGAGGTCTTCACTCACTTCTTGGTCCTGCCAGAGCGCATCGGCGAGATCCTGCCGGCGGACCAAGGCGGGGGAGGCGCGCATCAGAATGGAGAGGATCTTCAACTCGGTGCGATTGAGCTGCAGCACCTGTCCCGCCCGACGCACCGTCCTGCTCGGCCAATCGAGTTCCAGATCGTGGACCTTGAGGATCTGAGGCTCGCCCGCCACGCCACGACGCAACAGGGCCTGGAGGCGGTGGAAGAGTTCCGGCAGAGCGAACGGCTTGACCAGGTAGTCGTCGGCTCCGGCTTCGAAGCCCTTGATCTTGTCGTCGAGGGCATCGCGGGCCGTCAGCATCAGGATCGGCGGCGCCTCGAAGGTAGAGTCGGAGCGCAGGCGGCGACAGAGGGTCAAGCCGTCGATCCCCGGCAGCATGAGGTCGAGCACCAGCGCGTCGAACGAGCCGGTGACCGCCAGGTGGAGGCCGCTGATGCCGTCATAGGCGAAGTCGAGCACGAAATGACGGCTCTCCAGGTACTCCGCGATATTCGACGCGACATCCGGGTCGTCCTCGATGACCAGTACTCGAGGCCGCTCGATCACCGTGGTGGCTCGATCATGGGTCTCTCGGAGTGGGATCTAAATCGGGTGTCAGGGCATCAGAAGCGAAAGAGCACACCGAAGGCCGCCTCGTAGGTGACGTCGGAGCCTGCGTCGCGAATCAGCGGGCTGTCGGCGGCTTTGGAAAAGTAGTGCTCGACTTCGAGGTCCGCCAGCAGGCTCCACTTCCGGGAAGAACCTTGCCGCGAAAAATCATAGCGCAGGCCCAGCGCGGCGGTGGCCGATTTGAGACCGCCTCCGGGCTCGTAGGGTGCCAGTCCGGAGGCGGCAGCCACGGCGGCGCTGATTCCGAACTCCGTCCGCATGTGCTCGCTGTCGCCCCAGCTCACGTCGATCCGGGGACTCAACAGCACCTTCTCGCCGATCGCTCGGTCGTGGCCGAGGGCGAGGAAGGTCACCAGTCCTTTGCCGCGGCCGAGGATGTCCGGTTGCAGCACGCCGGCGAGGTAGGTGTTGCCGAAGCGGCGGAAGAGCGAGATCTGTCCTTCGAGGGTGTCGCGAACCTCCTCGAACTCGGCGAGAGCGGGATTCTCCCTGTCGCGCCCCTCTTCGTATTCGAGGGTGATCTGGAGGGCGGTGCGTGGCGAAAGATCGAAGATCCCCGACACCTGTCCCAGGGACAGGATGTAGCGGTTCCCCTTGCGATCACGAAACAGGGCCCGGATATCCGCGTCCGGCTCGACCTCGCTGTCGTCGGAGCCGGCATAGTCGGGTTCTGACTCCACGCCCAGAAAAATCTCGACGTCCCACCAGCGATCCCGTTCCTGCAGATACCACGGGCTCTGCGGATTGCGCTCCGGTTGGGCCAGCAGGGGAGGCGCAACCAGTGACAGGCTGACGAAGCATAGGCAACTGACGATTCGGGTTCTCATCTCTAGATCTCCAGGTCGTTATGACTTGGAGGCTAGAGCCGGCGCCGTGGAAAGACCGTGGAATCACCGTGGAAGAAGCGTGGAAGCGTTGGACCGATACTCGCTCGCTCAGGTGCCCCCGCCCGAAGCCATGCGTTCGATCATCGCCTCGGCGTTGCGGTTTTCTGGATTGAGTTCCAGGGAGCGCTGGTAGGACTCGATGGCTGCGGCGTTTTTCTCCTGATTCATGTAGACCTCGCCCAGGCTGTCCCAGGTGTTGAAGGCCTGCGGGAAGAGGCGGGTGTTCAGCTCGAACACCTGCTGCGCTTCGGCCAACTTGTCGGCCCGCATGAACTGGTAGCCGATGACGTTGATGCGCCCTTCGACTCGGTTGGCCCGGACCTCGTCCTCGGCGAGGAGGGATTGGAGGTTCTTTTCCGCCCGCTTCGGCCGCTCGAAGAGATCGAGCAGGGCGTCGGCGATGCGGATGGAGAGGTCCGGCGAACCTCTTGAGGTGCGCTTTGCCTGAGTCCCTTCTCCTGCGGGAATCCTGGCGAGATGCCGGCGGGCGGCCTTCTGGTCGCCGCGCGCCCGGGCCGCGATGGCCGCCTGGGCGACGGTGGCGGCATCGGCGAGGCCAGCCGGCTTGCCGTCGTCGTCGTAGATCGGCAGGTAGCGGTCGAGGCTGTCCTCCTCGAGGAACCAGCCGTCCTCCTGGGGATAGTGGCGGAAGGTGCCGGCGAAAGGAGCATCGACGATCAGATAGTCGCCGCGATCGATGATCCGCAGGGTCGCTTGCTGCGGTAGTCCCAACGGAGCCGGCGGATGTGGCCACTCGCCGGCCAAATCGGCCATCGGCATGCGGTGGCCGGGGGCGGTCCTCGGCGGCTGGGTGACGTCCGCCAGGGGCACGAGGCGCGGGGCCGCCACGGCCTCGCCGGTGCGGGCGTTGATCACCTTCTCCATCAAATTGAGGAGTTCTTGGTATTCGGTGCCCTCGCCGCGATAGGTGTTGGCGCGGTTGACGATCACCATGTCGAGGTCCGGCAGCGACACGATCATCTGACGGCCAACGCCGCGGGCGGCGACGAATCCGTGGTCAGCGAAGCGCGGCTCCAGCGCCACCCACCACATGAAGCCGTAGCCGAACTGCTCGTTGTCCTTCGAGTAGAGGGCGGTGCTGCGCCGCACCCACTGGCGCGAAAGGATCCGCTCGTCCCCCCAGCGTCCCTCGCGGGCAAACAGCAGGCCGAAGCGAGCGGCGTCCCGGGCGGACAGGCGGAAGGGGTAGGCCGGGTGCTTCGACTTGTCGAGTTCGTAGTGGAAATAGCCGTCGCTGGGGCGCCAGTCCTCCATCCGTAGAGGCTGCGCGAAGTGCTCGTCGAAGGCCTCGAAGACGGAATCTCCGGTCTCCTTCTCGAGGATGGTGGCGAGGGTGTTGAAATCCCAATTGTTGTAGGCGAAGTAGCGGCCCGGCCCTTCGCTGCCGCGCGGCCGGGAGTCCGTGCGGCCGGCGTAGGCGGCCGGGTGGAAGACTCCTGAGCGGGCCTTCAGAAGGTCGAGAATGCGCGCCTGCTCCTCGCTTTCGAGAAGGCCCTCGCCCTGCTCGTCGATGCCGACGTCGGCGAGGGTCTTGTTCAACTCCATCTCGTCGCGATCCCAGTAGATGCCGAAGATCGCCGACAGGAAGCTCTTGCGCACCGAGTGGCACATGAAGCGGCGGTCCGTTGCACCCCAGGCGGTCACCACGGCGCCGTCGGCGATCACCATGAAGGCGGACGACGATAGGTTCTCCCAGTCGGCCTTGGCGGCGGCCAGCTCGGCGGTGTCGAATCCGGCTTCGGCCGGATCCGCGTACTGCATTCACTGCTCGTCGGGAACGCGATCCGAGGCGAGGAGGGGAAGGGAGATCCAAAGGACGAGCGTTGCGGCGAGCCATCGAGCCATCGGGAATCCTCCGAAGATTTCAGGCAACTCCGTGGTGGTGGGTGACGATGAGAACCACAGCAGGCTACCAAGGCCGTCCTCGGCGGCCGCTAGTGACCCGTACGCAACGGTCTCCGTTTTGTGGCGCTCGCTCCCTCAGAAGTGGCGGGCGAGGCGGAGCAGGAAATGGTCGTCCTCGGCGAAGCCGGCGAGCGGGTCATCCAGCGGCAAGCCATCGAATACGCGCACTTCGGCGTCAACGGTCCAGCTTGCGCCGAAGCGCCGGCTGAACTCCAGCAAATAGAGGGCGGCGTCGGATTCGAGATCGAGAATCGCCCCGGCCAGCAGCTCGCTGCTCTGCACGTCGTTGAAGGCCACCCGCGCGCCGGCGAAGAGGTCGTCCTGGAAGGGTGAGAGGCCATCGCCGGGGGAACCTTCGCGCCCGCGCTCGTCCCACAGATACTCGACAACCGGTCCGACATCGGCCGCCGTATCGAAGACTCCGTACAGGGTGTACTCGAAGCCGGCGGTGGCGGCGGCAAAGGCCTCGCCCTGGCCGGAGCGATGGATCGCCTCCAGTTTCAGGAGCCAGCTTCCGAGGGTGGCCTGCAGGTCGAGGCCGGTCTGGTCGATCTGATCGTAGAACGGCACCAGTTCCGGATCGCCGTCGGATCTCAGCCGGGGCAGGAAGCGCGGCTCGCGGGAGGTGCCGGTGAAATGCGAGAGGCCAAAATCGAGGGGGCCGATGGCGTGCGACCAGCGAGCCGCGAAGTCGACGTGGCTCTCCTCGGCGGAGGATTCGTAGAGGGCCTCATCGGACACCGGCAGGGCGGGGGAGAGGCGTCCTTCCGGGCTCGGAAAGGTTCGTTCCCGAAAACCCGGCAGGACGAACAGATCGAGGATGCCCCAGGAGCGGATCAGGCTCCACTGCACCATCGGCTGGCCGAGTTTGTCCTCGCCGTCGGGGTTCTCGACCAGATCCGTCTGGTTGACGATGTCCACCAGATGCTGCGACTCGGTGACTCCCCAGAACACCTTGCCGATACCCACCAGGAGTTGCCAGCGCCCACCGGACTTCTGCCAGGTGAGTTCGCGGATGTCGAAGTGGCTGCGGTCGTCGTCCAGAGTGTCCAGCCGCAGAAAGGGCTTGAAGGTCAGGCGCTCGCCATCGCGCGCTAGGTCGCGCTGGTACTCGGGCTCCAGAACGAGCGAACCCTGGACCCCGTCGTCCTGGCGGCCGAAGACGGGATCGTTCAGGAAGGCGCGTCCCTCGACGGCGACGAAGCCGCTCCACTCTCCCCGAGGCGCCTCTTCTTGAGCCCATCCCGGGAGCGCAGCGAGCCAGCAGATCGCTGCCGCCAAGAGGGCCGGATGACGGCGAACGCCCACCCTACCGGGTGCGCGCCAGGCTGGCACGGTCGAAGTCATGGTCTTCGAGGCCGGTGCGGAACTGGTAGTTGCTCCACACCAGCCGGGTGCTCTTGCCGGTCTGGTGGTTGACCATGTCCATCGTCTCGGGCCGCCAGTATTGATCGAGATACTGCTGGTAACCACCGAAGGTGAGGGTCTTGAGCAGGGCGTCCTTGCGGTCGTAGAAATCGATCTTTAAGGTGCGGTACTCGGCCTGATCGATCCACACCACCTGCCGGGTGTAGCCCGACTTCGAATCGACCGGGTAGCGCTCGATGACGAAGGTCTGTTGGCCGTCGAGGGTCTCGTCGCGCAGGTAGCGGTAGGTGTATTCCTCGACCTCCTGGGAGGAGATGTCTTCGTAGGCGAATTCACTGCCCACGAAGGGGCCGGATTTGTTGCTCGATGCGATTCGCTTGACCCGCTTCAGGGCCGGTAGGTAGAGCCACTGGTCGTCGTCGCCGGTCTTGTGGCTGAAGGTGAGGAAGGCGGTGCCGTCGATGTCCGCCGGTTTGTCGAAGATCACCAGGCTTTTGTCGCCGTCGTTTTCCTGTTCAAGGGTCTTGTTACGCAGTTCCCGTTTGCTCTCCTGGCCGTTCTTGTTGCGCAGGGTCATCTCCAATTCGGCGGTCGAGTCGTGGAACCCGGTGTCTCGGCGATCCGCCTCCTGGGCGATTTCGAGGCCCCGCTCCTCCGGCGTCTGGGCGGCGGAGGGGAGGGTCGCGACCACGGCGACGGCGACCAGCAGGAGGACCGTCATGACGGACGAGCGGGTCCGCTCCAGAGTCTGAATGGGGTTTGCAGGTTTCATCACATCACTCCTTAGTGTTCTGGGAAATCTCTAGTTTCAGTAGGTTGGCTCGGGCCTCAGGCGGTGCCTTCGGCGACTCCGGGGTCGAGGTGGGCGGACTCCGCGGCCGCCCCTTTGCGCGCTTTGCCCTTGTCGCCGTCGATCCACATCAACAGCGCCGGCAGCAGAGTGAAGTCCGCCACCAGGGCCACGACGATGGTGACTGCGGCGAGCAGGCCGAGGTCCGAGTTCTGTTTGAAACTCGACTGCGCCAGGATCAGGAAGCCGGCGGTGAGCACCGCTGAAGTGACCCACAAGGCCTGGCCCACCGAGCGGAAGGCATAGCGCACGGCCCCGGCGGCGTCGAGTTCCTTCTCGCGCCGGGCGCGCAAATATTTGGTCAAGAAGTGGATCGAGTCATCCACCACCACCCCCAAGGTCATCGCCGCCACTACCGACACGGCGAAGCCCACTTCGCCCACCAGCAGGCCCCAAGCCCCGAAGGCCATGGCCGCCGGCACGGCATTGGGGATGATGCTCAGCAGGCCGATCTTCCAGCTCCGCAGAGTCACCATCAGCACCAGGGAAATCAGCAGAAAGGCGATCGAGGTGCCGAAGATCATGCTCTCGATGTTGCGCTTGGTGATGTTGGCGAACATGGTGGTCGGCCCGGTGGCGCGCGCCATCATCTCCGGCGGCGCGTTGTTGGCGAGCCACTCTTCGGCGCGCCCAGCGAGGGCCAGGTACTCGTTCGTCGGCATGTCGCCCACCGTCGCCAACAGGCGGGTCGAACTCTTGTCGACATTAATCTGGTTGTTGAGGTCGAGACCGAAGGGCAGCGACATCTCGTAGAGCAGAAGGTACTGCGCCGCCAGCTCTCGATTCTCCGGCAGCCGGAGGTAGGCCGGGTCGTCGCCGTGCATGTTCATATTGAGGCGTTTCATGGTGTCCGTCAGGGCCGACACGTTGAGAACGTCCGGCTGGGCGCGGAACCACTCGGTGAAGCGGTCGACGGTGGCGAGGTATTCGGGCGAGCTGATGCCGCCGGTTTCACCGCTCTCCAGGGAAAAGTCGAGTTGGTACACGCCGGTCAAGTTCTGTACCGCGTAGTCCGTGTGCTGCCGGAACTCGATCGAATCGTCGAAGTACTGGATGAAGCGGTCGCTGATGACGTTCGACGGCACGAACGAAACCGTCGCGATGATCAGAGCCACGGCGCCCCACAGCATCCAGTGGCGCCGGGCCACCACAAAGTCACCCAAACGTTCAAAGAACGGTGCCTTTGAGCGCGCCGCGCGTACTTTGACCCGCACCGGCAGGATCGCCATCAGCGCCGGCAGCAGGGTCATCGACAGGACGAAGGCGGCGATCACCCCCACGGCGGTGATGTTGCCGAGATGCTGGAGCGGCGGCGAATCGCTGAAGTTGAGGCTCAAGAATCCGATGGCGGTGGTGACGCTGGTCAACAGCACCGGCAGGAAATTGATCCGTATGGCCTCCACCAGAGCCTCCCGCTTTGCCGTGCCGCCGCGCATCTCCTGGAACATGGAGACCAGAACGTGAATGCTGTCGGCGATGGCGAGGGTGAGGATCATGGTGATCGACTGGACCGACACCGGAGTCAGGTGGGTGCCGCTGAAACCGGTCACTCCCATCGCAACGGCCGCCGACATGCCGATCAGAACCACCGTTGCGAAGGTGCCCGAGAAGGAGCGCAGGAGCAGCACCATCACGGCGATCAGCACCAGGTACATCAGGGGAATCACCGACGAAAGATCTCCCTCGCCGGCTTCGACGAACGCGTTGTTGAGCATCACCACACCGGACAGCCGGACCTCGATACCCGGATGAGCCTCTTCGATTTCGGCCGCCAGTTGCCGCGCGAAGGAAACCGGCGGGATCAGTTCCTTGGGATCCTCACCGCTGAGCTGTACCGTGACGCTGACGCCGGTGACGTCGCCATCCGGCGAGATCAAACGGCCGACCAGTTCCGGCCGCTCCAGGGCGATCGAGCGGATCCGCGCCAGTTGCTCCGCGGTGAGATCTTCCGCCCCGGTCACCAGGTCTTCGACGATCAGGTCGTCGGCATCGGCCCAGGTGTGCTGGAAGTTGGTGATCGAATCGACCCTCGATGAGGCCGGAACCTGCCAGGCCTTCTCGGTGATCTCCTCCACCGCCGCCAGGGTGGCCGGGGTGAACACTTCGCCGTCTTCCGGCGTGACCACGAAGAGGATGTTGTCGTTCTTGCTGTAGATTTCGTGCATGGCGTCGAAGGCCAGCAGCTCCGGATTGCTTTCGCTGAAGAATACGCGGTAACTGGTGGCGAATCCGAGATGCCGCGCTCCGCTGGCTACCGCGGCGACGGCAAGGACCGTGACCACCAAGACCGGCCAGCGCCAGCGTATGAGCCAGCGGGCTGCGCGGGTCACCCTTTGGTCGAGCGTTTCACTCATGGCTTCCTTCTCCTGTTATGGCATGCATACTGGTCGGTATGTATCGGAGTAGACTTGGCTTGGCTACAGACTGTTCTTTTCGGGCTAGGCGGCGTGGGGCCGGAGGCTTTCGGCAAAGGCCACGAAGCCCTCGGCACAGGCCTGCAGTGTGTTTTCGTCGCGGGTGGTCTTGCCAATTGAAATACTGCCTTCCCAGCAAGCGACGATGAAGGCGGCGGCGCTGGTGGCGTCGAGATTTTGGCGCACTCGACCGGTCTCTTGGCCGCGCCGCAAACATTCGGCGAGGCGCTCCTGCCACTCGCTGAAGATGTCGGCCATTCGCTGCCGGAAGGTCTCGTCGACGGACGACAGTTCCTGCGCCAGATTGTTGAGCGGACAGCCCAGCACCAGCACTTCCGAGGTGGTCATGGCCGCGGTCTGCCGGACCATCTCGATCAGCGCCCCGGCGGGATCGTCACTCGCTTCGATCGGATCGAGGAAGTGTTCCAGGACCATCGGACGGATGATCTCGTCGAGCACCGCGAGGCCGAGGTCGCCTTTGCTGCCGAAGTGATGGTAGAGGGCTCCTTTGGTGACTCCGGCTCGGCTCAGGATGGCGTCGAGGCCGGCGGAGCGGAAGCCGCAGCGATGAATCTCGTGGAAAGCTGCCTGCACCAGTGCTTCTCGCGTTCCCTCCGGATCGCGCACTCGGGCGAAGGGTGACTCTTGGGCGTCAGGTGCGGACGAGACGTCCGCTGAGTCGGCTGATTCCATACCGACCAGTATGTATGAGGTGGCGGCGAGTGTCAAGAACCATCGCTGGTCATCCGGTGCCACCAAGCGGGAGGAGGTGCCAAGCGGGAGGAGGTGCCACCCGAATGTTCTAGGCGCGATGAGGTTCTTCTAACCCGTTGATTTTAGGAGCTTTGACAATTGGGTGGCACCAAGCGGGAGGAGGTGCCACCCGAATGTTCCAAGCGGGAGTAGGTGCCACCCGAATGTTCGAGGCGCGATGAGGCTCTTCTAACCCAAGCGGGATGAGGTGCAAGCGGGAGGAGGTGCCACCCGAATGTTCTAGGCGCGATGAGGTTCTTCTAACCCGTTGATCTTAGGAGCTTTGACAAGTGGGTGGCACCTAGTCGGCGGCGGCACCTAGTCGGCGGAGCGATGCCTGGCCTTTACTCGACGGTGGCGGACCAGTGGGTGAGGTCGCCGGTCTCGAAGTCGTCCCAGAAAATGGGCACTTCGAAGCGGCGGCCGAAGAGGCCCTCGAGAGGATCCACGTCGCTGTCCGGTGAGGTCCACACGGCGAGGCCCCGGGCATCGGCGCCGATGCCCACCTGGCTGAATCCCTGGTTGCCGGTGGTGACGAGGTTCAGGACCTCCGCCGCGCCGCGCGGGGCGCCGGACCGATTGAGATGCTGCGCGAGGACCGCCGCACCGTCGCCGTCCTGCAGAAAACTGTCCCAGGTCACCACCACGCCGCCGCTCGGGTCGAAGGCCAGCCGAGGCGAGAAGTCCGCACCGGTGCCGGCGTTGATCTGCAGCTCGCCGGTGGTGGGAGCGCCGTCCGCCCGAAAGAGACGCAGGAACACCGCCGGCGCCGTGGCGTCCTGGACGTCGTCCTCCCAGGCCACCGCGAAGCTGCCGTCCGGTCGGACCAACAACCTCGGGTTGTCCTGGTTGCCGGTACTGAAAGTGTTGACCGGGATTTCGGCTCCTTCCGGCGTGCCTGCGGTGTCGCCGAGGCGGGCGACGACGGAATCGAGATCGCCGTCCTGGCCGTCGCTCTCCCAGACGAAGACGAACCGGCCGGCGGCGTCGGAGGCCAGGTCGAGGTCTTCCTGGTCACCGGCGGTGGTGGTGTTGACGGCCATCTCGCCGCTCACCGGCGAACCCGCCGCGTCGAACCGCCGGGCGACCAACTCCTCGGTCGGGTCGTCGACCGGCTGGGTTTCCCAGGCCACCAGGAAGCCGCCGTCCGCCGCGCCGGCGACGACGGCGTCGTTCTGGTCTCCTTCCGTGGTGGCATTGACCGGGACCTCGCTCCCCGCAGGGTCGCCCGCCGCGTCGTAGCGCTGGCCGTAGATGCCGCGCAGGCTTCCGTCCTGGAGTTCACTGTCCCATACCACCACGAAACCGCCGCCGGCGAGGGCGGCGATGTCCGGATCCACCTGATCGCCGACGGTCTCCGTGTTGACCTGCACCTCGTCGCCCAGCGGTGTGCCGTCGGCGGCGAAGCGGCGCAGGAAAATACCCTCACCGGAGCCGTCTTGACCGAAGCTTTCCCACACCAGGGCGAAGGTGCCATCCGGCGCCACGGCGAGACGCTGATCGTTTTGTTCGTCGAGGGTTTCCTGATTGACCGGAAATTCGCCGCCGCTGGGCACGACCTGGGCGCCGGCCGGCGTCGCCGCGGCCAGCGAAGCGAGGAGAAGAAGCAGCAGGGAGCAGCGTAGTGAGGAGCGAGAAACGCTGAGGAGTCTGTCGGGCATGAGGAGTCGCGATCCTTTCAGGGGAGTGGGTTCTTCCGATCTCGGCGCTCGGCTGCGCAGGCTATCCCAGCCGGGCGGCAGGAATAAAGCCGCCTATGGCGATGATTGAATGGCGCCTCCCTGCACCCCGCCGAGGGAGGAGATAAAGTCACGGGGAACGGCCATTTCTCCTTGACTATCGTGCCCAACCGCACAGAAAGATTCCGATGAAGAAGATTGTCGTCCTCTTTTCTCTTGTCGCTCTCCCGATGGGCGCTACTTCGCTCTCCGCCGACGATGCCGCCGTTGCCGAGATCAAGAGCCTGATCGAAACCAGCTATGTCCATGGAGCTTTCAACGAACTCAACCCGGAGGCGATGGAGCGCGGTTTCCATCCGGACTTCGCCATTTTCTCGGCGAAGGGCGAAGAGCTGTCGAAATACCCGATCGCCGATTGGGTCGCCGGCACCGCGGAGCGCAAGGCCAGTGAAGACTTCGATCCGGCGAAGAATGTGTGGACCCACCACTTCGCCTCCGTCGACGTCACCGGCAATGCCGCCGCCGTCAAAATCGAACTCTCCAAGGACGGCACGCTGATCTTCACGGACTATCTTTCCCTGCTGAAGTTCGACAGCGGTTGGCGGATCGCGGCCAAGATCTACTACCGTCACCCGGACTGAGCCTCTCCACCTCCGAAGGCGGAGGTCCGCCGGACACCTGACCGGTATTTTGATCCAGGCCTCGATCCGTTGCTAGGGTCCGCCGGAAAAGGAGGATCGATGATGACAAAGACTCGGCTCATCGGTGTACTGGTGCTCGTGGGGGTGGCGATCATCGCCCCGGCGATACTCGCCGGTTCGGAAGTTCTACCGGAGCATCTGGCGGCTTTGCGGCTCCAGGGGCCGGTGCTCATCGCCGGCCAGACCGGCTGGCCTCTCGAACAGAGGATGCAGGATCTCGACGTCCATGGGGTGTCGGTGGCTTTTTGCGCCGACGGCGAGGTGCGCTGGGCCGAGGCTTGGGGCTTCGCCGATGTCGAAGAGGGGGTCAAAGCCACTCCGGAGACCCTCTTCCAGGCGGCCTCGATCAGCAAACCGGTGAGCGCTGCCGGGGTGCTGCGCCAGGTGGAGAAGGGCAAGCTCGCGCTGGATCGCAACGTCAACGAGTTTTTGCGCTCCTGGAAGCTGCCGGAGAACGAGTGGACGGCGGAGCAACCGGTGACCCTGGAGCGGATCCTTTCCCACAGTGCGGGCCTCACGGTGCACGGCTTTCCGGGCTACGCGTTGGGGGCGCCGGTGCCGACGGCGGTGCAGGTGCTCGAAGGCGAGCCGCCGGCCAACACCTCGGCGGTGCGGGTCGACCTCGAACCGGGAACTCGGTTCCGCTACTCCGGCGGCGGCACGACCATCGCGCAGGTGGTGTTGACGGACCTTCTCGGCGAATCGTTCCCGGTGCTGATGGAGCGCACCGTGCTGGGACCCGCGGGTATGGCCTCGAGCACCTTCGAGCAGCCGCTGCCGCCGGAGAAGCTGTCGCGGGCGGCGGCGGGCTACTTCCGAGACGGCTCGCCGGTCGCCGGCAAGCGCCACACCTACCCGGAGATGGCGCCGGCCGGACTGTGGACCACCCCGTCCGATCTCTGCCGGTTCGCCATGGAGATCCAGGCGGCCCGGCGCGGTGACGAAGGTGCCCTGCTCGGCCGCCCGCTGGCCGAACGGATGACCACACCCCTCGCCGAAGAGGCGGGGCTCGGTTTTTTCATCGACGATCGCAGGGGCGAGAAGTACTTTGGCCACGGCGGCGCCAACGAGGGATTCCAGTGTGAGCTGACGGCGAGTCGCGATCACGGCTTTGCCTTGGCGGTGATGACCAATTCCGACAACGGCGGTCGCCTGGCGCGGGAGATCGTCCGCGCCGTCGCCCAGCGTGAAGAATGGCCCGGTTACCTGCCGGCTCCGCTGCCGGTCGTTCCCTTCGCGGACGGCGACCCCGCCGCCCTGGCCGGCCGCTACCGCGTGCACGGTGATGAGGCGATCGAGCTGGTGACCGCGGACGGACGGCTGTTTAGCCGGTCAGCGTCCGGGGCCGACGTTTCGCTGTTTCAGATCGCGCCGGGGGAGCTGGCCCGGATGGACCGGGAGATTCGCTACGAGATCGAACGCGAGGAAGAAAGCGTACGGTCCGTGACGGTGGTCACCCCTCCCTGGCGGGATCGGCCGGAACGGCGGCAGCGGGCGGAGCGCATGGCGGAAGGTGAGCGTTTGCCTTCGGACTTCCTGGTCGCCGGAGAGTTCGAGAGGGCCGCCGCGGCCTATCGGCGCCTGCACGCCGAACAGCCGGACGACCCGGCGGTGGCCGAATCGCGCCTCAACACTTTGGGCTACACCCTCGCCGGTGAAGGCCACCTTGACCAGGCGATCACGGTGCTCGAAGCGGCGGTGGCGCTGTATCCGCGCTCCGCCAACACCTACGACAGCCTGGCGGAGATCAACCTGCAGGCGGGCAACCGCCAACGGGCGCTGGAGCTGTACCGGCGGGTGCTCGAAGTGCTGCCGCAGGACACCACCACCACGAACGAATCCCTGCGCGACTTCCTGCGCACCAACGCCGAGGCGAAGATCCGAGAGCTAGGCTAGCAGGTTGCTGAAAAAGGCCTTCGGCCTATGATTTCAGCTGCCCTGCTAGCTTTCCTTTCCAGGGGGCTGGGCGCCCGCACGCGGTCCGCCCCTCGCCCAAAAACACCAGTGTTTTCGGGCTCACCCCATCCACGGCGCCTACGGCGCCGCCTCGCCCTTCGGGCTCGGATCAGGAGCCGGGCGCTTTCGGCCCGCGCTTGCGGTCGGTTTGGGCGGCCCGCAGGCGGGCGATGGTGCGGGCCAATTCGAACAGGGTGTGGGGCGCCGAGCCTTCGGCCTTGTTGTTGGCGATGGTGAAGACCCGCTTGCCCGCGCCGAGGGCGTTCGTCGCCAGTGCGGCGACGGTGCGCCGGGCGGTGGGGTCTTCGTCCATCAACCGGGTGTAAGGCTGGTAGCGGCGGCGAGCGTCGCCGTAGGTGAGGTGGCTTTGGAGCATCCAGCGGATGACCAGCGCCTTGCCTTCCAGGGCGCCGCTCAGGCGGGCTTGGGTGCCGACGTCCGGCATGCGCGGGTGGAGATTGAGGCAGTGCAGGGTCCCGGCGTCGGCCAAGGCTTCCGCCCACGGTGGGCCGAGCAGTTCGCGGTTGCGCAACTCCACCGCATAGCGCGGTCCGGACGGAAGCCGGCGTAGGAAGTCGTGCAGGCGGTCGATGAAGTCGCCGGCCATCTCCTGCGGTGCGAGCTGGAAGAGAAGCACGCCGCCCTTTTCACCGAGGCCCTCGACGAAGGGCTGGACGATTTGGTCCGTAGCGTAGGCCGGGTCGAGAAAGCGGGGATTGGTCTCTCCCCGGCGCGTGCCGTAGCGCGGATGCTCCGGAAAGACGCGGACGGTCGAGTCCTCATGAGCCTTGACGACGAAACGAAAGTTCTCCGGCACCGCCTCCGCCATGGCGGCGAGGGCCTCGGCGGTCATCGGCCGGTAGTGGGTGCGGTCGAGGCCGACGCCGGTCAGTAGCGGATGGCGGGCGTAGGCGTCCAGGCCGTGGCGGGAGAGGGTCTGGGGGGAGTGGCTGCGCCGGTAGACGAAGCCGGCCCAGCCCGGGAAAGACCACGACGAGGTGCCGAGGTGGAGATTCTCCGGCAGTGCCGCCGCAACCTCGGCGAGGTACGGCGGCACCTCCGCCGGCTGCACCGGGTTGGGCTTGCGTCCATCCGGCGCGCCTTCGAAGAGGGAGAGCTGACTCGCCGTCAAGTAGCGTCCTCAGGGAATTCCAGGGGCTGACCGTCCTTGAAGACCCGCGTCGGCTCGCGCAGGTGGCTCAGGTCTTCGAGGGGGTTGCCGCCCAGAACGACCAAGCTCGCCTCCGCTCCGTCTTCGAGGGTTCCGATGCGGCGGTCGGGAAAGATCGCTTGTGGAGTCTTCGAACAGAGCATCGACACCAGCATAGCTCGGTCGAGCACTCCCAGCGATGCGAGATTCATCACCTCGTCTACCGCCGAATCGCCGTAGCGATCGCTGCCGATGATGAGTTCGACGCCGGCGTTCGCCAGGGTGTGGAGATTGGCCGCATGATTTTTGCGCATCGCTGAGAGGCGTTCCGGGTCATCGCGGCCAAATCCCTGGCTGAGCAAGGTCGTGGTGACCACCGCCACCCCCTGCCGGGCGGCCTTCGCCGCGTCTTCCGGGGTGATCCGATAGCGCGTCAGGTCGTCTTCGGAGGGGAGGTCGTAGCCGGGCATGTGGGCGACCATATCGATGCCCGCATCGACCACCAGGGCGAAGTCCACGGCCGTTTCGATGTGTGCAGAAACGCGCAGTCCTTCGGAGTGTGCCCGCGCGATGATCGGCGGAACGAGGGCCGGGTCGAGGCCGGAGCGTCCGAAAAACTCCGGGTCGTCCCGGCGGCGATGGTGGTCGTCCGAGTGCTCCACCATGATTTTCACGAAGTCCGGCTGCGCAGCCATCAGGGTGGGCCAGTGCGCGTCGATGTCCGCCGCGCTCTCGACGATGAAGTATCCGTCGCCATCGAGGTCTTCGACCGTCATCCCCGGATAGACGCTTCGCTTTGCGAGCTTCTGGAAAACCGCCATGCCGTGACTCTGCTTCGACCCCACGAGGCCAAAGGCGAAGGCAACATCGACGCTTTCGGGTCCGTTGACCAACGCGCGCACTGCCTGGCGGTAGCGACCCGGGCTGCCCTGGTTCATCAGGTAGAAGACCCCTTGGGGCAGGAAATTCAACGAGTGCTCGCTGACCCGCTCCGGCACGGCGGGCCAGTGGGTGTGGGCATCGCCGAAAGCCGGCAGCACGTAGCCGCCGGCGAGGTCGATCACCTCCCTGACGTTCTCGGGCCGGTTCGCGCGCAACACGCCATCTACGGCGTACATGGTCTGCTCTTCGAAGCGGCCGTCGCGGTACCAGTAACCGTTGGTCATCTCGTAGACGAGACTGGGCGTGGTGCCCGTCGCTTCTTCGGCCGGATGGACGGTGCAGGCGCCGAGGACGCCTCCTAACAGGACAAAGCAGCAGATCAGCAACAGGGGCATGAAATCCCCTCTGTCGAAATCCATGAAGCGCACTCGCTTTCGTTCCGGAGGAGAGGTTACTCGCGAGCGCCCATCGACCGCAGGTAGTTCACTACCTGCTGGTGACCGCGCAGTTCGGCCCGATTCAAGGGGGTGCGCAGTTCTCCGTCGTCGGTGATGACTCGGGCGTTGACGTCCGCTCCTTCGGAGACCAGGTATTCGACCGCCGGTAAATATCCGTGGCCGGCCGCTTGGATGAGGGCGTTTTCGTCTCCTGGGACGACGCGGTCGACTTCGGCGCCCGCGCGGATCAGCATCTCGAGCGCTGGAACGTGCCCCGATCCGGCGGCGGCGATCAAGGGGTTGCCGTCACCGATGACGCCCTGATTGACGTCGGCGCCGCGGTCGAGGAGCAGTTCGATGACGACGAGATCACCCCGGGCGGCGGCCTGGATCAGCGGACTGCCGTCTCCGTTGACGGCTTGATTCGGGTCGGCGCCGGAATCCAAGAGTTCTTCGACCAGTCCTTCTTCGCCGCGCCGGGCGGCTTCGATGAGAGCCGTTCCGTCGCCTTGCCATTCGGCTTCTACCGAGGCTCCGGCTTGGATGAGGGCGCGGACGATCTGCTCGTGTCCGCCGCGGATGGCGTGGTAGATCGGGTTCTCATCGGTGTTGACGCGGGCGCTCGGATCGGCGCCTTGGGCCAGCAGGGCCTCGGTGAGGACCAGGTCCCCGCGCCGGGCGGCGGCGATCAACGGGCTGCCGTCGTTGCGCATTTTGCGATCCGGGTCGGCGCCGCTGTCGAGGAGCAGCAAAGCGATGTCTGTGTGTCCCGAGCGGATCGCCTCGATCAAGGCGGTGGCGTCTCCACGCGGCGCCATGTCGACCTCGGCCCCGGCCGCAAGGAGTGTTTCGACGATCGCCAGGTGTCCCGCTCCGGCGGCGGTGGTGAGGGCGGAGCGCTGCAGGCCGGAACGGCGGGGGCCGCGGGTTTCGGTCAGGCCGACGTCCGCGCCCTCGGCGAGCAGCAGCTCGACCATCTCCAGATCGCCCTCGGCCGCCGCGACGATGAGCGGGGTGCCCCGTCCGGCGACTTTCTGGTCGACATCCGCTCCGTCGTCGATGAGCTGGCGGGCGGTGCGGACGTCGCCTTCGGCCGCCGCGGCATAGAGGTCCGGGATCTCGCCGCTGGCGGTGGCCTGGGCTGGCGTCAAGCGGGCGGCGGCGAGCGGCAGAATCGCCGCGACGAAGAGCGACGAGAGGGCGAATTTCAGGACTCGATTCATGGGAGATCTCCTTTGCTGTGAATTGAGGATCGAGCGAACGCGAACCGGCAGTTGGCTGCTCCGCGCCATCGGCAGGGTGGAAAGCGGTGTAGTCCGCAGGCGCCGCGCCAGGGCGACCAGCTGGTCGGCATAGCCAGTGGCTTCGGCGCCGCCTAGGAGCACGCGGTCATCCGCCGCCCGTTCGGCTTCCAAGGCGAGTTGTCGACCGGCGAACCAGGCGAGCGGGTGAAACCAGTAGCAGGCGCACGCCAACCCCGCGAGGAGATGGGCGAGCCAGTCCCCGCGCTCGATGTGGGCGAGCTCGTGCACCAGCGCGCGGCGAACCTCCGCGGTGGGCCACGACTCCGCCGCGGCGGGTAGGAGGATGGCGGGCCGCCGGGCTCCGAGGGTCAGCGGCACATCGACCTCCGACGAGAGCAGGAGACGAGGTTGAGCTTGCCGCGCGCCGAGCTGGGGGAACTGCCGCCGCAGAGGGTGATCCCGCGCCACGGGCCGGGCCCGGTGGACTAGGCGCAGGGCCCGCAATACGCCGACGGCAAGCCAACCCAAAACCGCTAGAAGGCCCGCTCCGTAGGCGATGCCCAGGGCCGCTGCCAGGGATATTCCCGACCGAGAACCCGGCGACCTCTGAACGGCGCCCGAGGCAGCCGGCGGCGTCCGGACCGTGCCGGTCGCGGCAGCCGGTAGGTCGTTCTGAGGGGTACTGCTCCGGCCCTCCGGAGATTCCACCGCAGGCGACGGCGAGGCGGGAAGGACGGCAATCGAATACGTCGGCAACAGGAGGGTGGCCAGCGGCAGAGCCAGGAGGCCGACCAGGGTCGCCAGCCAAACGCCGTGGCGAGTGCTCGCGGAGGCCCGCCGGAGGAGCATGGCAACCACCATTCCAAGCAGCAGCACCGCCGTCCCCTGCAGTAGCCATGGGCCGGCAGGCCCGGTCGCGGCGAGGACTTCGGACGTTCGGCTCCAGAGGAGAGCGATCATTTTTCGTTCCTCCGGCGTTGGCGTTCTTGTTCGATCATCTCGGCAACCTGGTCGAGCTCACGGTCCGAAAGACGGTCCGAGGAGGTGTCGAGAAGGCCCCGTACGGCGTCCGCCAAGGAGCGGTCGAAGAAGACTCGCAGCAGTCGAGAAGCGGCCGAAGCTTGTACCTTCCGGCGCGATACGGCGGGCCGATAGACATAGCGAAGGTTGCGCTCGCTGTGCCGGATGTAGCCCTTCTCTTCCAGTTTGGCGAGCATCGCCCGGGCGGCGGAGTAGCTCGGCGGATCGGGCAGCCGCGAGCGGACCTCCTCCGCCGTGGCCTCCTTCTGCTCGAACAGAATGTCCATGATCTGTCGTTCCCTGCGGCTCAAACGGTCGTAGATTTCGTCACTCATCGGCCTCTCCCTCGGATATGCTACGAAAATAGCACCATGCTTGTTTCATAGCAAGGGAGGACAAGTGAATGGGTACCGTTGGCACGCTGCTGATAAGAACTAGGGCGAAGCCCTACTTCACTAGCCTGCCAATCGACCGGCCCGATCCAGCCGCTGTAAGTGCGCCTTGATCTGACGCTCGGCCAGCGGCCAGGCCGGCTTGGGGGTGTCTTCGTACACCTGCGGCCGGATCGCCGCCGGCTCGCGCAGGCCGTCGCGCCAGGCGGCGAGCACCTTGGCCTCGCGCCACAGGCGGTGCTCGATGTAGTGGCGGAAGCTGCCGGTGGCGTCCCGCAACGGCGGACCATGGGCCGGGAAGAGGGTGCCCGGGGCAAGGTCTGCCATCCGTTCGAGGGAGTGGAGGTAGTCGTCCATGTCGCCTTCCGGCGGGTCGATGACAATGGTGCCGAAGCCCGCCACCAGATCGCCGCCGATCAGGGAGCGGCGGTTTTCTTCCAGAAAACACAGGTGCCCGCGGGCGTGCCCCGGCGTGTGGAAGATGCGCACCGGAAAGGGGGGCTCACCGTTCAGCACCCGCACCTCGCCGTCCTCCAAGAAGCCGTCGACTCGGATGTCGCGTTCGGCGAGCCGTTCCGCGGTGAGGCGGTGGGCGAGGACCGGCACCTTCAAGGCCTGTCTCGCTCGCTCCACCCCGCCGATATGGTCCGGGTGATGGTGGGTGAGCCAGATGGCGGTGACGGTGCCCGGCGGCAGGGCGGCGATGGCCGCTTCGAGCTTCTCTTGCTCCGCCGGAAGCGACGAGCCCGGATCGATCAGCACCCGCTCCCGGGTGCCGAGGAGAATGGCGTTGGTGCGATTGGCCGGCGGCAGGGTAGCCGTTTCCAGCGGCAGCAGGATCACCCCCGGCCGAAACTCAATGCGCCGGAAGGGGCCGAGGCTCGCTTCGTCCGGCTGCTGGAGGCGGGCCAGGCCGTCGACGGGTCCGGCATCGGCCAGCACCTTGAGGGCATGGAGGATGGGCGGCGCCGTCACCACGTCTCCCTCGCTCCAGCGGGCGTGGGCTTCCGCCGGGTCGATCCACTCGCCGGCGTCGAGTTCGCCGGGGAAGATCTCCGGCTGCAGGCGTTCCGATTCCGGCCATTCGAGCAGGAAAAAGCGGTTGTCGAAACGCATCGGAGCGAGCGGCGGCGTCAGCCAGCGACCGGCGAAGGTGAGCCGGTCGGCGGACAGCTCAACGCCCAGGTCGTTCAGCAGCTCGGCGAAGGGACGTTGCTTGCCGAGAAGTTGCTGGCGCTCCTGCGACAGTCGGGCGAGCACCGTCTCCGGCATCGGTTCCGTGGTGAGCAAGAGGCCGGTTTCCTCGAACAGCTCGCGCAGCACGCAGGCGGTGAGTCCCGGCACCAGGTCCGGCGGCGTCTCGTGATGGCCGTCGTCCAGGAAAACGGTCGCTGCGAAAGGCTCCGGAACCGCCTGCGGGGAGCCGGCGACGGGTACCGGAAGGTCCTTGCGGGACAGACCGCCTCCGGGGAAGGCGTACCAGCCGCCCATGAAGGCCAGCGCATTGGTTCGGCGCACCCAATACACCTGGATTCGGTCCCTGATCCTGCGCCAGGGAATGACCGAGGCCGACGGACGCGGCGCCTTGGGCGGCGGTAGGGGAGCATCGGCCGCCGCGGCCATGACGATTTCGTAGAGACTGTCTTCACTCATGCGGCGGGTCACTCAAGGTCGTGGAGTCTGAGATGGGAGAATCGGGGGTGCTTCGCGGCAGCCGGCGGCGCGCGGTACATCGTATCGGCAACGGTTGGTCTGCTGGCGCAGGCCGTCGAGGATCCAGGGCAGGCTGGCCGAGGTGGCTCGATCTTGCAGGCGCGTCGGCAGGCGGAAGTCCTGCACCCACCGCAGGTGAACCAAGGTACGGCCCGGCGACCATTCGGTGAGGGTCCACCGGCCGCGGCTGGTTTCGATGTCGTGTTCCGATCCGGGCGCCAGCGACCAGCTCGCAGTGTATGTCACCTTCCCACTGGTGCCGTCGGGTGCCGTGGAACCGGCCGGCCGGAGTCGCACGGTGAAGGAGCGCAACCTGCGGCTGAAGGGCGTTTTCACTGTTTGCCGGCAGTCAATGGTGCCCTGCGCCACGAGTTTGCCATCGGATGCGGTGACGTAGGGCATGAATTCCCGATAGTGATGGCAGTCGAGGATGGCGCGGAAGAGGCGATCGGCCGGTTGATCGAGGACCCGGCGGATCTCGCCGAGGCGCGGTTCGCCGGGGCTAGCGGTTGTCTCCAGGCGGACGATGGCCTCGCCGGCGTTGAGTCGGTCACGGTCATTCGCCACCGGGAGAGCGGTCGAGGCTGGCAGCAGAACCGAAAGCAGGGTCGCAAAGGGGCGGAGGATCACCGGAAGATCTTGCCAGATTCGCCGACGGTGGCTGCTAAGTTAGCCGCCTGAATTCGAAAGGGGAATGTAGAAATGGCCGGACGCTGGGAGTGGAAGGACATCTTGATCGCGCTGTTGGGCCTCGTCGTGCTGGTGCTCGGAGGGCTTCTCTGGCGGGGCGAAGCGGACGCCGAGCGCCGTGAGGGCGGGACGGACGAGGTCGCCGTGTTCGACGTGGTGCTCGATCGCGAAGGGCGCAAGTTTCTGGAGGTGCACTTTGACCGGCCGCTGGGCGAGGGGTTGGTGGGCGACGTGCTGGCGCCGCCGCCGGCCACCCTCCATCCCGCCGTCGGCGGCGTGTGGCGCTGGCGCGATCGTGGGGTGCTGCGGTTCGAAGCTACCGGCGCGCTGCCGGCCGCCACGGAGATCGAAATCTCGCTCATTGCGGACCGCATCCTCGGGCAGGGCGAACGGTTGGTGGGGGAGTCCGTCCAGCGGGTGGTGACGGATCAATTCCTGGTGGAGCAGGTGGACGTCTACGAAGAGCCGGCGCCGGATGGCGCCGATGCGCAGGTGATCTACCGCGGCGAGCTGCGCTTCAACTACCCGGTGAATCCGGAGGAACTGGCTCCCCTGATCGCCCTCGAGGACGGCGCTCAGGACGTGCCGGTGGAGCTGGAGACCTACTGGCCGGCGGCGGTGGTCGGTTTCCGCACCGGGCCGGTGACCAAGAGCAAGGCCGAGCGCTCGCTCGCCTTTTCGATCGTCGAGGATCTGACCCCGGCGAACGGCAACGTGCCGCTCGCCGGACCTTTCACCCAGGAAATCCCCGTCGGCTCGCGGGAGGTGCTGGCGGTGCGTGGAGTACAGGCGCAACCGGGCGAGAGCGAGTCGTCCCTGCGCATCCGCCTGTCGTCGCCGGTGGCCCCGTCCGTCGCCCAGCGGTTCCTCACCCTCGAACCGGCGGTGGCGGATCTCCGCCTGTCGGCCAGTCGCAACGAGCTGATCGCCACCGGGGCGATGGTGCCGGGCTCCACCTACACGGTGCAGCTCGCCGCCGGTCTACCGGCGGGCGATGGCGCCTCCTTGAAGGAGGCCTTCGAGCAGAAGGTGTCGCTGCCCAACCTCGAACCCTCCATTGAGATTCGCGGTGCTGGCATGTTCCTGCCGGCGAGCGGTTCCCGCACCCTGGCGGTGGAGACGGTCAATGTCGACCGCTTCACCCTGGCGATCGACCGGGTGTATTTGAACAACCTGTTCTATGCCCTGCAGGAGGGAGGATTTTCGGCCACTGGCTCGACCGGCTATGTTTCGACCCCCCGGCACGCCATGGGGGGAAGGTTGCGGAGCGTCGAGCTGAGGGTGGAGGGCGGCCGCAACCGCAAGGTCGCGACGACGGTGACCCTGGACCAATACGCCGATCTCGAAGGTCCCGGCCTCTACCGCGCTTCCGTCACCCGGCGGGGTAACTGGCGCGGCTCGACCCGATGGGTGCTGCTGACCGACCTCGGAGTGGTCGCCAAGCAGTCCGGCGACGACTTTCTGGTGGTGGTTTCGTCCCTCGACGATCTCGCGGCCGTCGCCGGGGCGCGGGTGCGGCTGCTGTCGAGCCAGAATCAGCTAGTTGCCGAGGGCCGGACGGACGCGCGAGGCCTTTGGCGCCTCGGCGGCGATTTGGCCGCCAGGCTCGGCTCCGACAACGCCCGACCCTACCTAGTGACGGTGGAGCGCGGCGACGATTTCAGCTTTCTGGTGCTCGATCAGGCGCGGGTGGATACCACCGGCCTGGATGTGGGCGGTGCCCCGCTGAGCGCTCAGGGCTATTCGGCCTTCCTCTACGGCGAACGGGATCTCTATCGGCCGGGCGAAACGGTCGAGGGATTGGGCATCCTGCGGGATGCCGCCCTCGCCGCGCCGGCGGCCTTGCCGGTGGTGCTGCGCCATCGCGATCCGCGCGGCCGGGAACGGGACCTCCTGCGCAAGACTTCCGACGACAAGGGCCTGGTGCCCTTCGAGCTGGAGCTGCCGGCCTACTCCCTGACCGGCAATCACAGCTTGGACCTGGAGATCGGCAACGCGGTAGTGAGCCGCTACCTGTTCCAGGTGGAGGAATTCATCCCGGATCGCATCAAGGCGGCTATCACCCCTGGCGAGGCGCCGCTGCCCGGCGAAGAATTGTCCTTCGAGGTGGAGGGGCGTTACCTCTTCGGTCCGCCGGGGGCCGATCTGCCGGTGGAGGCGCGGGTGCGCCTGGTGGATTCGACCTTCGCCCCGGAGGGCTTCGAGGGTTTCATTTTCCGCAACGGTGACCGCCGCTTCGAGGATCAACCGCTGCTGACCGAAGAAGGCACCCTCGACGCCGAAGGCCGCAAGCGATTTGCCGTCGCCGTGCCGCGCGGCCTGACGGCGCCGTCGAGCCTGCAGGCGATCCTCACCGCGCGGGTTTCGGAGCGCGGCGGCCGCGGGGTCACCGCGCGGCAGCGGGTGGCCGTTCACCCGGTTCCTTACTACCCGGGTCTGCGCAAGGTCGCCGAAGGCTACGGCGAGCCGGGGCAGGCGACAGAGTTCGAACTGGTGACGGTCGATCCCGCGGGCCAGGCGGTGGCCGCAGAGGGACTGCGGGCGGAACTGTTCCGCGACCGCTGGAACACCGTGCTGCGGCGCACCCCCTCGGGTACCTACCGCTACGAGTCGAGCCGCGAGGCGACGCTGGTCGACACCCTTGCTCTGACCGCGCCGGACGGCCGATCGGCCTTCTCCTTCACTCCGCCGGAGACCGGCGCCTACCGGGTAGTGCTGACGGATCTTCAAACCTCCGCCTCGACGGAGGTCGGCTTCTACGCCTCCGGCTGGGGCTATGCCCCTTGGGCGATCGACAACCCGGCGCGGGTCGAGCTGGATCTCGACCGCGGCGAGTACGGCCCCGGCGACACGGCGGTGGTACAGGTGCGCGCGCCCTTTGCCGGCCGGCTGCTGCTGACCGTGGAGCGGGACCGCATCTTCCACACGGAGTTGCACGAACTCACCGGCAATACCGCCACCTTGAGCATTCCGCTGTCCGGTGCCCTGCGGCCGAACGCCTACGTCACGGCGCTGGTGGTGAGAAACGCTGACGACCTGGGCGACGGCGAGGTCACCCGCGCCTTCGGAGCGGTGCCGATCTCCGTCGACCGCACTTCCAACCGGCTGGATCTAGAGATCGTGGCGCCGGAGGAAATGCGCTCCGAGCGCAGTCTGGAGGTGGCCGTCGCGGCGGCTCCCGGAGCGACGGTGACGGTGGCGGCGGTGGATGAAGGGATCCTGCAACTCGTCTCCCAGGCGACGGCGGATCCCTTCGCCTTCTTCTACCGCAAGCTCGGCCTGAGCGTGCGCACCTTCGACGGCTTCTCGCTGCTTCTGCCGGAGGTGCCGGTGGCCGGCGACCTGGCCGTGGGCGGCGGCGCCGCCGGCGCCGGCATGGCGCAGTACGTCCAGACGGACAGCATCCGGCGGGTGGTGCCGGTGGCCTACTGGTCCGGACCACTGACCGCCGGGGCCGACGGCCGGGTGGAGACCTCCTTCGAGGTGCCCAACTTCCAGGGGGCGCTGCGGGTGATGGTGGTGGCTGCGGACGGTCGCCGTTTCGGTTCCGAGGAACAGATGGTGCGGGTGCGCGATCCGCTGGTGGTCACCCCCACCTTCCCCCGCTTCCTCGCCTGGGGCGACCAGGCAAACATTCCGGTGACGGTGCGCAACGATACCGGTTCCGCGGGCGATTTCGAGGTCCGCATCGAAGGCCTCGGCGAGCCGGTGAAAGGCAAGGTCAGCGTGCCGGACGGTTCCGAGGCGGTGACCTACGTGCCGATCGTCGCGCCGGACGCCGGCTCCCTGGCCGAGCTGAAGGTGGTGGTCCAAGGCAACGGCGAAGCGGCGCGCTCGGAGGTGGCCTTGCCGATGCGCTCTCACCTGCCGTACCGGGTGGTGGAGCAGGCCGGTCCGGTGGACGGCAATCCTTTGGAGGTTCGGGCGCTCGCTGACTGGGCGCGGCCGGGCTCGGTGGAGCGCACCCTGCGCCTGGGGCCGGTGCCGCTGGTGCAGTTCGCCGGCAAGCTGGCGGGGCTGTTGCGTTACCCGTACGGTTGCCTGGAGCAGACCGTCTCGACGGCCTTTCCTCTGATCTACCTGGAAGATCTGGCGCGGCGACTGGAACCGGAACTGTTCAATGAGGATGCCGGCCGGCCGGCTCCGGCGGCGGCGGTGGAGGAGGGCATCCGGCGGATCAGCCGGATGCAGAACCACACCGGCGGTTTCACCTTGTGGCCCGGTGGCGGGGAGACCGCCGCTTGGCCGAGCGTGTGGGCGACCCACTTCCTGGTAGAAGCGCGCCGCGCCGGCTACAGCGTCGAGGGCTTCCTTTACGACGGGGCTCTGCGCTGGACCGGCAACCAGGCGCGGGCCAAGGCGACCTACGGTGCGGCGGAGTTGGAGCGCACCGTCTATGCGCTCTACGTCCTCGCCCGGGCGGATCGTCCGGATCTCGGCACCATGGACTTCTTGCGCCAACAGAAGCAGATGGATCTTTCGCCCTCGTCCCGGGCGCTGTTGGCCGCCGCCTACTCCGGCGACGCGACGGCCGTCGATGAACTGACCGCCGGCATCGAGGACGCGGCGGCGATCGGCCGCCATACCGGTGGCAATCTCGGCTCACAGCTCCGCAATCGGGCGCTGCTGCTCCTTGCCCTAGCGGAGAGCAAGCCGGGAGATCCGCGCATCGGCACCCTGGTGGACCGGCTGGCGCGGGACCTCGACACCGGCCGCGGCTGGACCACCCAGGAATCCGCCTTTGCCCTGCTGGCCCTGGGCGAGGTGTTCCGGCGGCAGGAAGAATCCGCCGACTACGGCGGTGCAGTGGCGGTGGGCGGCCGCCGCCTCGGCCGCTTCGACGCCGAGATGACGGCCTTTCCGTCGATCGCCGGGAGCGAACCGCTGGTCGTCACCTTCGACGACGGTTTTGAAGCCGGTGACGCCTTCTACAGCGTCTACACCCGAGGTTTGCCGACGGAGGAGGCCTTCCGGCCGGAGAACGCCGGCCTCGAGGTGGAGCGGGAGTGGTTCGACCGCGAGCGCAATCGAGTGGATCCGGCGCGGATCTCCCAGGGGGACCTGATCGTCATCAAGACCCGGGTGCGGAGCATCACCGGTCAGGTGGACAACATCGTTCTCCAGACCCTGTTGCCGGCCGGTCTAGAGGTGGAGAACCCGCGCCTCGACACGACCGAGACCCTGCCGTGGATCACCGACGCGGACCTCCTGCCGGACTATCTCGACCTGCGCGACGATCGGCTGCTCCTGTTCACGGATCTGTCGGCGAATCAGTGGAAGACCTTCTACTCGCTGGTGCGGGCGGTGGTGCCGGGCACCTTCAAACTGCCCCCGGTCGAGGCCGAGGCGATGTACAACCCGTCCCTGCGGGCGGTCGGCGCCGCCGGGGTGCTCGAAGTGTCGGCGAGGCGTCCGTGAGAGCCCTCCGGCGCCGGCGGAACAGCCGGTCCCCACGTCATCGTCCACGCCGGCTGTGGCGCTGGGCACCGCGCCTCGGCGTGGTCGCGGTCGTGCTGCCGGTCGTCACGTTTCTGCTGCTCGATCTCGCCTTCCCGTTCCCCTGGCACGCTCTGGAGCGGTCGGCGGCGACGGCGGTGCGCGATCGCGACGGTGAGCCTCTGCGGCTGTTTCTGCCGGCGGACGAGATCTGGCGCCTGCCGGTGACCTACGACGAGCTGCCGCCACAGCTCGTGGCCGCACTCGTCGCCTCCGAGGACCGGTGGTTCTACCGCCACCCGGGGGTCAATCCCCTCGCTATCCTGCGCGCCGCCGTGACCAATCTGCGCGAGGGGCGGGTGGTCTCCGGCGCCTCCACCCTCACCATGCAGATCGCCCGCATGGCCGAGCCCAAGGCCCGCACCCTGGACCACAAGCTGATCGAGACCTTCCGGGCGCTGCAGCTCGAACGGCGCTACAGCAAACGGGAGCTGCTCACGATCTACCTCAACATGGCCCCCTACGGCCGCAACTTGGAGGGGGTCGGGGCGGCGTCGCGTTTCTACTTCGGCAAGGAGCCGGCGGCCCTCTCGGCCGGCGAGATCGCTCTGCTGACGGCCTTGCCGCGGTCTCCTACCTACTACGATCCGACGCGCTATCCGGAGTCCGCCGAGCGGGTGCGCCGCGACGTGCTAGCACGCCTCGAAGGGCGCGGCGTGGTGACCGCCGAGGAGGCCCGGGCAGCGCGCCGCCAGCCGGTGCCGACGGCCCTGCGACCGGTTCCCTTCGCGGCGCCCCACTTCGCTCGGCGGGTGGCCGCCGGCCACCGCGGCCGCTCCGTCACCACCACCCTCGACCGGGCGGTGCAGCGGGCCACCGAAGGGGTGGTGGCGCGGCGCATCGGAGAGCTGCGAGAGCAGGGCCTGGGCAACGCGGCGGTGGTGGTGATCGAGAACGAGACGCGCGCCGTGCGGGCCTGGGTGGGTTCCGCCGCCTTCTTCGACGAGGCCCACCAGGGACAGGTGGACGGGGTGGTGGCGCGGCGCAGCCCGGGCTCGACCTTGAAGCCCTTTCTCTACGGTCGGGCGCTCGATTCCGGCCGCTGGGTTCCGGACTCCTACCTGCTCGACGTGCCGACGGACTTTGCTGGCTACGTGGCGGAAAACTACGACGGCGAGTATCGCGGCCGGGTCACCCTGCGCACGGCGCTGGCGGAATCCCTCAACGCTCCCGCCGTGCGGCTGCTGTCGGACGTTGGCTTGCCGTCCTTCCTCGACTGGCTGCGCAGCGGCGGCTTCGTCTCCCTCGACGGTGAGGCGGCGCAGTACGGCCTACCGTTGATCCTCGGCGCCGGCGAGGTCAGTCTGCTGGAGCTGGCGAACTCCTACGCCCACCTGGCGGACGACGGTCGAGTGGCCCCCCTCACCTGGCTGATGCCGCAGGCCCGCGGTGAGGCCGCGGCTCCGGCTGGGGAGGAAGCCTGGCTGTCCCGGGGCGCCGCCCGGCAGGTGGCCTCGTTGCTGAAGTGGGTGCGCCGGCCGGATCTGCCGGAGGCCTGGAATCTGGCCCGCGACGTGCCCGCCGTGTCCTGGAAGACCGGCACCTCTTTCGGTCATCGCGATGCCTGGGCGGTGGGCTTCACCGACCGCTGGACGGTGGCCGTATGGGTGGGAAACTTTGACGGCAAGGCGTCGCAGGGCATCTCCGGTAGCCGCCACGCCGGGCCCTTGTTCTTCGACGTCCATCGCGCCTTGGCGGGGGTGGAGACGCCGGCGCCGACTCGCGCTACCGCTCCGCCAGCGCCGGTCACCCGCGGTCTTGAGGTCTGCGCCGTCAGCCGCCATCGCCCGGGGCCGCACTGTCCTCAGCGTGAGCGCATCTCCGGCCTCGCCGGCCGCACCCGGCTGCCGTCCTGCCGGATGCATCGGCGGATTTTCGTCGACCGGGAAACCGGTGAGTGGCTCGCCGGCCGCTGCCTCGGCGAGCGGCCGCACCGCGCCGAGGTGGTGGAGATTCCGCCCGCCGAGCTGGTGGCCTGGCGCCTGTCCCGCGGCCTCGCCCTCACCGCTCTGCCACCGGTTGCTTCGGACTGTGCCGGCGGCTCGGCGGTGGCCGCCCCGCGCATCGTCTCGCCGGACCCCCGCACTCCCTATCGCCTACGGCGAGGCGTGCCCCGGGATTATCAGAAGATCGCCCTGGTCGCCCGCGGCGGCTCCCACCTCGACCCACGCCGCGGACAGCTCTACTGGTTCTTGAACGGCAAGCTCCTCGCCAACGGCCCGGCAACGGGCGAGAGGTTTTGGATTCCTTCCAAGGGCCAGCACCGCCTGGTGGTGGTCGACGACCACGGAAGGGCGGATGAGGTGGAATTGCGGGTGGAGTAGAGGCTCGGGTGCGGAGTCTGGCAGCGATGTCGGGTCGAATCACTATGTCATGATATGAAAAGTATTACTTATCTAGATAAAATGACTCTGTGTATTGCTCGACCTTGAACGCGCAACTGAGTCACAAGCTAGCGGTAGCCGCTCTAGTTTTCGCTGCGCTTTTCACTGGCCCCCTAGGCGCCGCGAAGGTGAGCTTTCACCTGGTTGCCGAGGACGACTGGAACGCCGGTCGCCTCGGCCCGGAGCACTTTCTGCCGGACGGCGAGGTTTTTCTGTATCGCGTCGGCACCTTCGAGCCGGCGATCGTTGGGCCGCTGAACGAAAAGCTCGAAGTGCCGCCGGGCGAATGGTCCTGGATTGCGGAAGGGCCGGGCTATGTTTCCGTGCTGGCCGGTGTGCTCCCGGTGACCGAGGAGGGGGCCGCCTCCGAGCGCCTGGTGTGGCACGCTGTGCCGGCCTGCCAGGTGAGGGTCGAGGAGGCCACAGACTTTCGCCGCTTGACTCGGCTCGACCTGGTGTCTCTGGACCATGGCGCCGTCTATCCGCTGGTGCCGGGGGTGCGAGAGCAGGCCTGGGTGCCCGCCGGGAAGATTCTGGCCTATGGCGTAACCGTTCGAGGGCTCGACGGCATCGCTTCGCCTCGCCGTTGCCCGGCCGGTGCAGCTATCTCCTTTGGGGTTCCCTCACCTCCGCCGCCGGGTCGCCAGTCGCTGATGGGGACGGCTCTGCTGCCCGAGGACTCCGAGAACAAGCCGGTGGACCGTGCCGCCCTGATGGCGGCCTTCGTGTCCCGCGATGCGGCGTTGCCGACCCTACCCACGGCGGCGGCGTGGTCACCCGGTCGCGTGACGCTGTTCTTCCTGGACGTCGAAGCGACCGCCGGCTGGATTGGGCTGGAGCACCCGGAACTGCGCACCGAGCGCCTCCTCGTCGAGGGCCGCGAGGGTGAAGCCTGGGAATTACCCGCGACCCAGCTTCGAGAACGGGCGACCTTGACGCTGCGGGTGGACTACCGGCCTCGGCGGGAGCACCCCTCGGGCCGCCTACACCTCTACCGCTGCGGTCTCCGCCGCGGCGACCGCGCTTCCCTCCACCATCGCGCCTGCCGGGAACTGCCGCTGACGCGAGAGTTGATCCGCGGACTGCATGAGTACACCTTCCCCGGGCTCGATCACGGCCAGTACTCAGTGGACGCGGTGATCGGAGACGACCGGGTACGCGGCCTCGGCAACAAGGTCTTCCCGTACCTGAGCGCGGATGACGACGCCTTCCCGGCGTCGGAGCCGGTTCCCCTTTGGGAACTGGAGATCTACGGTGAGATCACCGAGGACAGCGAACCGGTGGCGGGCGAAGTGCGGATTGAAGGGACCCTGACCGGCGTGACGCGGCGGCGGGTGTTTCCGACCGGCGACGACGGATTTTACCGGCTCCTCTACTTCGGCGAGGTGGCGGATATCTTCGACCTCAAGCGATCCGCCCTGCCGGAGGATCTGCGGGATCGTCCGGCCGCCGAGCGAATGGGGTTGTTCTCGATGTCCGATCATCTTCAGGTTTGTGACGCTGCCGGCCGCTGCCGGGTGTTTCACATCAGTTCTGCGCTGCTCGGAGAGGGGCGGTTGGACTTCGAGTTGGGATCGGCTCGGGCGTTGGAGGTGCGGGTGGAGGACGCGATGACCGGCGAGCCCTTGGAGGGCGCGATGGTCAGCTACCGGCCGCCGTCGCCGGCGCTACGCTTTCGAGATGGTAGGGCTCGCTACGTGGAGCCCGAGGACGGCCATGCCGTGGCGATGCACACAGACGCCGATGGCCGGTTGGCCCTTCGTGGCTTACCGGGCAAGCCGCTGGATCTCGCCGTGCTCCGGGACGGCTATCGTCCTTCCGGTCGGCGCGGACTTGTCGTGCCGCCGGAGACGCCGGTGCGCCTGACGATCGAACTGGAAGCGGACGAGCGCCAGGGAGCGACGGATCTGGTTCTGCAGGACGGTCGGGAACTAGGCCGGGCGGCGATACTCGTCTATGACGAAAATGGAGTCTGGGATCGGCGATGCTCGCGGATGGCGAACGGGCGGGGTCGCGTCGAGCTGCCTGGGCTTTGCGGGGAAGAAGCGGTGGCCATCGTCGTCCATCCTCGGGCGGCCACGACACTTCTACCGCCAGGAGCTCTGTCCGGTACGGGACGGATCGAGATCGCCGCTGCGCCGGACCCTCCGCTGCTGCTTAGAGTCAAGAACTCGGACGGAGGGCCCCTCGCCGGAGCTCCGGTGGCGGTATCCCTGGGCGTGGCGACGTTGGGTCCAGACGAACAGGTATTTGCCGCGACCGGCCACGGCTCGGTCGTCTACCTTCGCACTGACGCGGAGGGCGAAGTGATTCTGCAAGGTGTCGATCCCAATGGCGCTGTTGCGCCGCAGGTGACCGTTGCCGGAGAGAATCACTCCCTCGGGACGCACGCTGCGGGGGATGTCGTCGAACTGGTCATCGACTAGAGGCTCGTCGTCAATGGAGCGGATTGATCCACCGCAAGCCGTCGAACCTTCCGAAATCTCGATCGGTGGAATGAAGGACGTAGCCGCGATCGATCGCCAGGGCGGCGAGATGTGCATCCGTTGTGAGGTTCCCCGCGGTGCCGGCCTGGTCGATGAACCGGCTGAGGATCTGAAAGTGCCTTTCCGATGGATGGGGAATGTGGACGTGCGGTAGTTCCAGCCAGCGTCCGATGTCCTGGAGGACGAGGCGATGGGGGAGCGGGCTGGCGAGGATGCGTCGGTGGGTTGAAATTCGAAGAAAGCCGAGCAAGGTGACCCAAGCAAGGCCTACGCCGATGCGGCCAGCCAGGCACTCTTGCCACCACCGTAGGGCATCTTGGTGTATCGGCGAGTCCTGATTGTGCGCGTGGATGAGGACGTTGACGTCCGGCAGGATCATGCCTGTTGCTGCTCTTCCAGCTTCCGCGCAAACGCCTCGGCTTCCAGGTCGTCAGCCAGATGGTTCATGCGATCGAGGTCGATATCGGGGCGGAACCCAAAGGAGTGGGTACGCACCTTCGGCACGGCCTGCTTCTTTGAGGGGTGGGGGCCGAGACCGGCACGCAGTGTTTCGTTGACCACCACCTTGAAAGGCAAGCCACGCTTCTCGGCCTGTTCTTTCAGCCGTCCAGCCACATCATCATCGATCGTCAGCGTGGTCCTCATGTGGGAATACTAGGCGGGAGCATCAATTGATGTCAAGGCATCAATTGATGCTCAGTCATCAGATTACCCCGCCACCTTCTGCCGCAGCCCCTGAATCTCCTCCGCCGTCGCCCGGCGCCACAGCTTGCGGTGGCGGCGCTTTTCGATCGCCGCCGGGGTGTAGCGGATCGACGTCACCAGTTTGCCGGCGGGGTTGAAGACATGGGCGCGGCCGCGGGCGCCCAGCACCACCAGCGTTTCCTGCCGGGTGTCGTAGAGCAGCTCGTCCTTTCCCGCCTTGGCGAGGTCCGCCAGGGCCATGTGGGTGGGGCGCTCCGTCTGGCGGGCGCGCTGCTGCCCGTGAAGGGTTTTGCGGTCCTTGGCCCGGCGGTGCTTCTCCAGCCGCCGGGCGAGGCCGTTGAGCACCTGGAGGAGACGCCGTTCGAGGGGTTCTTCGGACTTTGACCTCTTGCCGGGTTTTTTGCGCTGGAAGGTGATCTGGTCGAGGGCCGTTTGGGCCCAGCGCACGGTGTCCTGCCAGGGCAGCTCGCGCAGCCGGTCGTAGAGCTGTTCCAGGGGCTGTCCGTCCGGGCCGATGCCGAGCACGTTGAGGCCGAAGCGCCGCCGCCCCCGCTTCCCAGGGCGGGTAGAGACGATCTGGAAGGACAGAGCCACCGCCTGCGGGCGTCCCGTTGGATCGGGTACGCCGTACCAGCCGGCGGCCACTTGCCCGTGGATTCGGAAGCCCGATTCGGGGTTGCGATAGGGCTCCAGCAGCTCCGCCGTGAGGTGACCGCGGCGTAGGGTGTGCGCCAGCAGGGCCGGAGGGCGAGCATAGAGGCGATCCACCCGCGGATCGCCCCGCTCCAACAAGAGCTGGCCGAAGTCCAGAAAGCGCGGAATGCCGGTGGCGCCGTAGCCGGCGAAAACCTCGCGGCTCGACGGCGGCACCGCGTGCTCGCAGTCCGGTGTGGCGCAGCGTAAGCAAAAGACCCGTCCCGGCCGGAAAGCGGCGCGGTGGACGATCAAGCCTTCGATGGCTGCATCGAGATCGCGGTCGAGAGCCTCCGCCGCGCGCCCGTCCTCGCTGTTGTGGGGTGAGGGATCGAGCTGAAGGGAGAGATCCAGAGCTTCCTTGCCGGAGCGCAGCAGATGCCCCGAGGGATGCCGCTCGATGCGCCGCCGCGCCTCCTCGGCGAGCAGGCGAACGGCCTGCTCGATCTCGGAACTGTGCGATGTCGGTCTCTTCACGGGTCTCTCCCAAGGGTTCCGCCCATTGCTACCCTCACTCGATTTTAGCCCTGTGTCGACCTTTCGTGCGCCTTCGTCGTAGGCTCGGCGCGACGATGCGAGACGAACCCCGTGCCCACCGCGGCTTTCGCTGGGCCCTGGCGCTGACGGCGCTGGGGACCGTGCCGTTCCCGTTCATCGGCCGCGAGCCGATGGCGTGGCTCGGCCTACCCGTCTGGCTGTGGTGGAGCGGCGCCTTCACGCTGGCGCTGTCCGGCGTCACCGCCTGGGGCTTGTCGCGCTACTGGCGTGACGATGGTAAGGGCGGGGCAGCGCCATGAACGACCTCGGGCGCGACCTCGTGCTGGCCGCTGGCAGCTACGTGGCGCTGCTGCTGGTGGTCGGGGCGGTGGCGCGCCGCGCGCTGCGCGAGAAGACGCTGAGCGATTTCTACCTCGCCGGCCGCCGCCTCGGCTTGATGGTGTTGCTGCTGACCCTGTTCGCCACCCAGTACAGCGGCAACTCGCTGTCCGGCTTTCCGGGGCAGACCTACCGCCAAGGCCTGGCCTATTTCATGAGCGTCACCTTCATGGTGGCGATCGTCGCCGGCTACACCCTGTTTGTGCCGTCGCTTTTCGCCCGCTCGCGGCGCGGCGCCTTCGTCACCCCGACGGACTTCCTCGCCAAGCGCTTTGCCAGCCCGGTGCTCAACTACCTGTCGGCGACGATCTTCGTGGTGACCTTGTTCAACTTCCTGCTGGCGCAGCTCATGGCCATGGGGCACGCCTTCTCCGGTCTCACCGACGGCGCGGTGTCCTTCGCCACGGCGGTGCTGGTGGGGGCGGTGGTGATCCTGGTATACGAACTCCTCGGCGGAATGCGGGCGGTGGCCTGGACGGACGTGCTGCAGGGGGGCTTGCTTTTCGGCGGCCTGTTGGTGGTGGTGATCCTCTTGTCCTTCGAGGTCGGCTCGCCGGCCGCGGTGATCGCCTCCGTCGAGGCGGTGGCCCCCGAGAAGGTGGCGAGCCCCAGCCTGCGGGTGTGCCTGGTGTGGGCCAGCAACTTTCTCCTTCTCGGCCTCGGGGCGCCGCTCTATCCGCAGGCCATTCAGCGCATCTACGCGGCGCGCAGCATGGTCACCCTGCGCCGGGCCCTGAGCGCCATGGCCTTTCTGCCGCTCATCGCCATCACCACGGTAGTTCTCATCGGCCTCGCCGGCATCGCCCTCTTCCCGGGTATCGAAGGGGCGGATGCGGACCAGATCACCTTTCGCGTTCTCGCCCATCTGGTCGAAATCCAGCCCCTCGCCTACCTGCCGGTGCTGGTGGTGATGATGGCGGTGGTGGCGGCCATCATGTCGACCGCCGACTCGTGCCTTCTCTCCCTGGCTTCGATTTTCACCAAAGACTTTCTGGCCCGCGCCCGTGGCCTCGACGCCGCCGGTGCCGAGCGGCTGCTGCGCTGGGGGCCGCTCTTCAGCATCACCGTGATGGCGCTGCTGGTGGGTGTCGCTCTTACCCCGCGCACCACCCTCTGGGGCCTGCTGGTGATCAAGTTCGAGATCCTCATCCAGATGTCCCCGGCCTTTGTTCTCGGTACTCTGCACGACGCCGACGACCCAGCCGCCTACACCAGCCGCGACATCCTTCTCGGCCTGGTCCTGGGGCTCGGCTTGGCGGTCACTCTCTACGCAGTAGGGCTGCGCACCGTCGGTGGCCTCCACGCCGGGGTGCTGGGGGTGGGCCTCAACTACGCGGGCGCCGTGATCTCGCGCCGGCTGCGGCTGCGGCGACATCCGTGAGGGTCCTGGATATGATGCTCTGGAACCTGAATTCCGAGGAGATGGCGATGCAGGGAAGAAATGAGTGGACCGGGACGCCAGTTCGGTGGGCATGGGCCGCAGGACTGTTGATCAGTCTGTTGACCGCTGGTGCGGCGTGGGCGGATCTCTACGGCGAGCCCCTGCGGGAAGCGGAAGAGACGTCCATCGAGAAGATCCTGGCGGATCCGGAGGCCTGGGACGGCAAGCGCGTGCGGGTGTCCGGCGAGGTAGGGCAGGTGTGCCCGATGCAGGGCTGCTGGATGGAGATCGAAGAGGCCGGCGGCGAAAGCCGCATCCGGGTCAAGGTCGAGGATGGGGTGATCGTCTTTCCGGAGAGCGCCATCGGTCGGCAGGCGGTGGCCGAAGGGGTGGTGCAGTTGCTCCCGATGAAGCGCGACGCCTACGTGCGCTGGCTGCGTCACCTGGCTGCCGAGAAGGGTGAGACCTTCGATGACTCCGCCGTCGGTGAAGGTCCATTCCGGTTGATTCAGATCCTCGGTGAGGGTGCCGAGATCGCCGGAGACTCCACCGCAGAGGAGTCCGCAACGGCCGCCACCTCGGCCGAGACTCGCTGAGTGACCGATTCCGTGAAGGGCGACGGTCGACGCCTTTCGAGTCGCACCATCTTCGAAGGCCGGGTGATCGATGTGGCGGTCGATCGGGTACTTCTACCGAACGGCCGCCAGCACGAATTCGAGATGATCCGTCACCTCGGTGCGGCGGCGGTGGTGCCGGTGATCGAAGATCGGGTGCTCCTCATCCGCCAGTATCGCTATGCCTCCGGCGGTTGGCTGGACGAGATCCCCGGCGGCAAGCTCGACGGTGACGATCCGGAAACCTGTGCCCGCCGCGAACTGGTGGAGGAGATCGGCTACCGACCCGGCGAACTGATCTCCCTCGGCTGGATCTGGACTACGCCGGGCTTCACCGACGAAAAGATCCACCTCTACCTGGGGCAGAACCTGGAACCCGCTGAGCAGGCGCTCGAAGCGCACGAAGTGATCGAAGTGGTGCCCGTTCCCTTGGCGGAGGCGGTGCGGCGGGCCGCCCGCGGAGACATCACCGACTCCAAGACCGTCTGCGGCCTGCTGCGAGCGGCATCGGTGTTGGCCAACTCCTGAACATCCGCTTCGCCGATTGTTGCAGGAGCCTGCCAACTTGTTTCTTCTGGAGGGCTTAGGCGCCCCCCCTGGCCGAAAAATGACTCTTTCGGGCTCACCCCTATCCCGGCGGCTCACTCGCCCTTCGGGCTCGGAGTGAGTTGGGCCGCACGCTCCAAGTTCTCACTCCTGCCGGATCATCACGTATTCCTGGTACCCGTGGCGCAGCAGGAACGAGCGATCCACCTTGAAGCGTGGAGCGAGGGCGGCCAGCTCGGCCGGCGGCAGGCGCGGCGCCGGTCGTCGGGCGCGGCTGCGCAGCCGATACTCGAGAGCCGCCGGTTCCCGCAGCACGAAGGTGGTCGGCTCGTTGGGCATCTGCGAGTGGGAGGCCACCATAGTGAACAGGCGAGTGCCCGCTGCACTGCCGGCGGACAGGTGGGCGAGCAACGCCTTGAGCGCCTCGCGCGGCAGGTAGCTCGGCAGGTCCCAGGCGAGGATGAGGTCCGGCGGATCCGGTAGCGGCAGGAGGTCAGCGATGCGTTCCTTCGACAGGTGCCGTTCCTCTGCCTGCACCGACCGATAGAGATCCGCCACTTGCACCCGGCAGGAGAACCGGCTCGAAAAGAAATCGAGGTTGTCGCCGAGGGCCGGCCCCAGATCCACGATCCGGAGCCGGTCCCTGGTCGGCAATTCGTCGAGCAGGGTTTCCAGGCCCGGCGAGGGATGGACCTCCGGTTCCGGCTCGGCCTGATCCATCGCTGAGGGCGGTTCCGGCTGGCGGCGGCGGAACCAGCGCATAGCGGGAATTAGCGGCCCGCGCCGGCGTTCTTGGACCTCTGGCCGGAGCCGCCTCCGGCGGTGCTCTCCTTGCCGCCGCTCGGGGCTTCCGGCCGTGGGGCGGAACCGGATCCCTTGGCCGAGTCCGATGGGGCGGGGGCAGAGGCGCCCGCGGCGGCCTTGGCCTTGGCCTTGGGCTCCATATCGATGGAGCCCTTGAACTGGGCGCCGTCTTCGAGGCTCACCCGTGGCGCGGTGATGTTGCCCCGTACGTTGCCGGAGCGGCTGACCACCACCTGTTCGCGAGAGGTGAGATTGCCCTGCACCTGACCCTCGACGCGGATGGTGCGTCCCAGGATGTCGGCCTTGACGCGGCCTTGCTCACCCACCACCACGTGATGTTCCGGCAGGGAGATCTTGCCCTCGACGCGGCCCTCGACGCGCAGGTCTTCGCCGCCGGAAAGTTCACCCTGAATGCGAATGGAGGGGCCGATGACGGCAGCGGCGGCACCGCCGCTCCGGGAATCCGACCGGCTCGCCGGCGTCGCGGCGGACTGGGCGTTGGGTTGCATATCGTCTTCTTTCTTCCACATGGGATGGCTCTCCTAAGGTGGTTTATTCCATTGAAAATAGAGAATGAGTTCGGAGGGGTCAAGGGGGTATCGGTATCCATGGGCAGCGATGCACTCCGGCGGCGGCCCGATGCGCTAGAGGCGGTGGTCGGTGTAGTGGCTTTGGCCGGCACATCTACCGTTACACTCGGCGCCATGAGTTTGCGCGCCACCCTGGTCGGCACTGGCACGTCCACCGGCGTTCCGGTGATCGGTTGCCGTTGCGAGGTTTGCACCTCGCCGGATCCGAGGAATCGCCGTCTGCGCACCAGCCTCTCCCTCGAACGGGCGGACGGCCGGCGCCTGTGGATCGACACCACGCCGGATTTTCGGCAGCAGGCCCTCGGCCAGGGAGTGGACCGGCTGGACGCGGTGCTCTTTACCCACGCTCACGCGGATCACATCTACGGCCTGGACGATCTGCGGGCCGTCAACTTCCGGCAGAAATCTTCCATTCCCTGCTATGGTGCTCGCCGTACTCTCGAGACGCTCCGCGCCTACTTCGCCTACATCTTCGAACCCGGGCAGGAGGGCGGCGGCAAACCGCAGATCGATTTGCGGCAAATCGACGGTCCCTTCGAGGTGATCGGGCTGTCGGTGATCCCGGTGCCGGTGCGTCACGGCAGCTGGGAGGTGCTGGGCTTCCGCTTCGGCGACTTCGCCTACGTCACCGACTGCAACTTCATCCCAGAAGCGAGTTTCGATCTGTTGGCCGGGGTTGAGGTGCTGGTGCTCGGGGCGCTCCGCCACCGCCCCCATTCCACCCACTTCACCCTCGAGGAGGGACTGGCTGTGGCCCGGCGATTGGCGGTGCGGCGCGTTTTTTTTACCCATCTCTCACACGAGATCGATCACGCGGCGGTCGAGCGATCGATGCCGCCGGAGGCTTCCCTAGGCTATGACGGACTCGTTCTCACGGTGGGTTGATCCCGCGGCGGTGGGTCTCGCCGGGGCCGTCCCGGCGGGCCGGCCGGTCAGAGGCCGGGTCACGCCGCCGTCGTCCAAGAGCTTGACCCATCGGTGCTTCAACCTCGCCCTGTTGGCCGGGCGGCCGTTGACCGTCGAGTGTCCTCTCGACGCCGAGGACACCCGCCTGTTTCGCGGCGTCCTCGAAGCGATGGGGTGGGGCGTAGTCAGCAGCGGCGAGACGGTGCGCTTGGATCCGCCCCCGGCGCGCAATCCAGATTCGACGGAGCAGAAAACCGTCGTCGACATCCAATGCGGCAACGCCGGCACCATGTTTCGCTTCCTGCTGGCGAGCCTGTGTACGGTTCCCGGCCGCTGGCGGGTGGACGGGGTGCCCCGTCTGAGGGAGCGTCCGGTCGGGCCCCTGACCCGAGCGTTGGGGCAGCTCAAAGCTAGGGTGGAGGGCGGCGACTACGCTCCCTTGACGGTCCACGGCGGTACCTTTGAGGGCGGGGCTGCGCGCCTCGACGCCGGAGCCTCCAGCCAGTATCTCTCGGCGCTGCTGATGGCGGGGCAGCGCGGGCGGAGACCAACGATTCTCGACGTGCCGGCGCTCACCTCGGAGCCCTATGTAGACCTGACCCTCCAGGCGCTCGATCTCTTCGGTGGGCGGGTGGAGCGGCCGGCGGAGGACCGCTTCGTGGTGCATCCCACCACTCTACGGCCGCCGGATCGCGTGCGGGTGGAGGGGGACTACTCCGCCGCCGCCTATCCCGCGGCGGCGGCGGTTCTCACCGGCGGTGAGGTGACCCTCGAAGGCCTGACCCGGACGAGCCGACAGGGCGATCGGGGATTTCTGGCACTGCTCGAACGCATGGGCGGAGACATCCGCTGGCGGGGCGACGCGGTACGGGTGCGCGGCACCGGCCGCCTGCGGGCGGTGGAAGCAGACCTCTCGTCGATGCCCGACCAGGTTCCCACCCTCGCCGCCCTGGCGCCTTTCGCCCGAGGGATTACGCGCATCACCAACGTTCCTCACCTGCGGATCAAGGAAAGCGATCGGTTGGCGGCTATGGCGTCGGAGCTCGCTCGCGTCGGTGCGCAGGCGGAGGAACTGGCCGATGGGCTGGTGATTCCGGGGGTATGGGCTGAGGCTGCTCCACCAGAGGAGCCCGTGACCACTCACTCCCACGACGATCATCGCATCGCCATGAGTTTGGCTCTCATCGGCCTGCTGCGGCCAGGCGTGACGGTGGGGGAACCCTCGGCGGTTTGCAAGTCCTATCCGGCCTTCTGGCGAGATCTTTCGGCCCTCCTCCAAACCGGCTAGCAGGGAAGCTGAAGTAGGCCTGCGGCCTCTGATTTCAGCTTCCCTGCTAGCTTTTCCTTTCAGGGGGCTAGGCGCCCGCACGCGGTCCGCCCCTCACCCGAAAACGCCAGTGTTTTCCGGCTCACCCCTACGCGGGCCGCCCGTCCTCGGCGCCTGCGGCGCCGCCGAGCCCTGTGGGCTCGGTCGCAGGGTGCTGCCGAGTTTCTCAGCACCCTGCCAACCCCCTTTCGAAGGCCTTTTCTTGCCCTGTCTCGCCGGGGGCGCGGCGCGGGCGGTCGTTCGTGCTATTGTTTTTTTCTCATAGCAATCAAGAGAACAAAGACTTCTGCGACTGCCGGGCAATCGACTGAAGACGGGGTGATTCGGCCTTGGGGAATCTGCAATTCAGTGCATCGGAGCCGGCTGGTGAAAATGCTCTGCCGGTCGCCGAAGCCGCCCGCCGATTGACCGACCGGCAGCGGCTGGCGGTCTTGCTCGAAGGGGCCGCCACCCTGTCCCTGGCGCACCAGGCGGGCCGGCGACTGGTCGGCGGTTGGTCCAGAGCGAAGGTCGACCCGTCCGGTCGCCTGCGGGGTCTGGAACTGGTGCCGGGGCCGGCGACCCGCCTACCGCAGGATCTGCTCCGGCTGCTGGCGGCGCGCCTCTTCGGTGGGTCGGCGATCGCCGGCCGGGGCCAATCCCGACGCGTCGTTCGGCGGGCGATGGACATTTGGAACCAAGGGCTGGTACCGATCGATGCCAACCGCGCCGTCGAGATTCTGCTGGACCTCGCTCCTTTCTTGTGGACGGCGGCCTTTGCGGGCGCGCGCGCCGCCTTGGTGGCTCGGGTGGTCCATGAGCAGGAGGAGGTGCTGCTCGCCGGTCCGGTCGCCTGGCGCCGGCGGTGTCGAGAGCGGGCTAGCGATTTCAGCGAGATGGTCGATCTCCTCCGCAGCCGCCGGGTGATTGATCTGTGGCGGGGCCCGTCCAAAGGCGATGTCTTCGAGTTGGCCGAGGAAGACCTCCGCCGTGGGCGCTTCGAACGGGCTCTCGGCGCGATCCGCTCGCGGGAGGACGTTCCGGCTTTGCGGATTCGGCTGCTGTGCCAATACGGTCTGGGCGATTTCCGGGCGGCGCGGCGCACCCTCGGCTACCTGGTGCGCGGTGATCTCGATGCCTCGACGACGGTGGCCGCGGCGGAGGTGGCGGTGCGGGTGATGATGGGCCTCGGCCAACCTGAAGGAGCTCGCGACTGGGTGGCCCGGGCCCTAGCCTCCGGCCGCTCGGCGCCGCCGGTGCTGCGGGCTCGTTCGCGGTTGTTGCCGGCGGTGGCGGCCTGGGACCAGGGCCGCTGGCAAGAGATGGCCGAGCCCCTGGAGAAGGCTCAACGACTGCGCGACGATCCCAGCGAAGGCTGGCGTTGGTTGCGGGTCGCGGCGCTGGCGGAACGCTTCTCCCGCCGCTCGGCGGACTACTTGGAAGAGGCCCTAGGGACCGCACGCCGTTGCCTCAGCACCTTCGACGCCGCCGGCCTGTGGAATGACCTGGGGGTGGCCCGCGGCGGCACCGGTGACCTGGCCGGGGCGGAGCGGGCGTTCCTGCATGCGGTTCGCCTCTATCGACAGTGCGACGGTCCCCGGGCTACCACTCTCGGTTTGTTGAATCTGTCGGAGATCCGTCTCCGCCGCGGCCGCCTCGGCGGAGTGGCCGAAGTGGTGGAGCGCTCCCTGGGCGAGAACCGGCGCTCCGGAAACCTGCGGGGACTGGCCTACGATCGCAGCCTAGAAGCGCGCCTGGAACTGGCCCGCGGTCGGCCGCTGGCCGCCCTGCAGAGTTGCGAGGAGGGGTGTCGTCAGCTCGAGCAGGCAGGCCTCGAAGGCCATGCGGGCACCCTGCATTTGTTGGGTGCTCGAGCCCTCGGCTGGCTGGACCGGCCCGACGAGGCGCGCGAAGCGTTGGTTCGGGTATCCGCCGGAACCTTCGACGAAATCGAGCCGGAGGAGCGTCCTGCCGTGTGGGCCCTCGCCGGTGACCGCGAGGCGGCGCTCCTGGCGGTCGATGAGGATGAGACCGGCGGTCGCCTGTGGACGTTTCTCCTCACTGGACAGGCGGTGCCGCGGGAGGAGTGGCGGGTGTTCGAGGAGGTCGAGCCCTTTCGCGCCGCGCGCTGGGTGTTCGATCTGGAGATTCTCTTTCCCCATCAAGTGCCAACCCGTTGGCGAAGGCAGGCTCTACGGGTTCTGCGCCGGGGTGGGGCGGGCATGCTGGCAGACCGTATCGAGCGGCGCGAGGCCGGTCCCTGGAAGGCTCTCGAAGAGTTCTTGCAGGGCGGCGGCACGGCGTGGTCCGAAATGTTCGAAGCGATGGGATACCCGGAAGCCCGTGTGGTGTGGACCGGCGGGTCGGACCTTCAGGTGTTGGTGGACGGCGAAGGTGGCCCGGTCGGCCAAACAGCGCCGCACGAAGGGGGCGAAATCGGCCTGTGGGCGAAGTCTCAGGATGCGGTGCTCGAAGCCCTGTTTGCGCTGCTGCGGGACCGGGTAACCCTCACCGCGTCCGCGCCGTCGGCGGCAGCGCGTTCCCGCGGTGCCGGGCACGTCTCGGCGGAGAACAACGGCGAGATCTTGGGAAGCAGCCACGCTCTGCGCCAAGCGCTCGCCCGCCTCGATCGCTTGGCGCCGGAGCCGCTGCCGATTTTGCTGCGCGGTGAGAGCGGTACCGGCAAGGAGCTTTTTGCCCGTCGCGTTCACCGCCTGAGCCCGCGCCGCGGTGGTCCCTTTGTGGCGATCAATTGCGCGGCGCTGTCCGGCTCGTTGCTGCTGTCGGATTTGTTTGGGCACGTGCGAGGCGCCTTCACCGGTGCCGACCGGGATCGCAGCGGTGTTTTCGAAGCGGCCCGTGGCGGAACGGTGTTGCTCGATGAGATCGGCGACCTGCCGGCGGAAGCTCAGGGGATGCTGTTACGGGTACTACAGGAAGGCGAAGTGCGGCGGGTCGGTGAGTCGTTGAGCCGGGCGGTGGATGTCCGGGTCGTGGCCGCGAGCCACCGGGACCTGGCCGAACTTGCCGAGGCCGGCGACTTTCGCAGCGATCTCTACTACCGATTGAAAGGGGCGCTGATCGTTCTGCCGCCGCTCGCCGCTCGCGGTGAGGACGTGCTCGTTCTGGCGCGGGCGATTCTCGACCGGCGGGGCGGCGGAACGCTCTCCGCCGAGGCGAAGAAGCGGCTGCGCGGCTATTCCTGGCCGGGCAACGTGCGTGAACTCGAGAACACCCTGCAAACCGCTGCCGCCCTGGCCGGTGCCGGTGTCATCGAACCGGAGCATCTGGAACTGCCGGAAGCTCCCCGGGGACCGATCTCCGATTATCACCGGGAGATCGAAGCACTGCGGCGGAAGATCGTCTCCGAGGCGCTCGAACGCAGCGCCGGCAACCAGTCCGCCGCAGCGCGTGAATTGGGCGTTACCCGCCAGGCGATGTCCTACCTGGTCAAGAAGCTCAAACTTCGGTAATCCAAGCCGGTTCTACGGCAAGCGTCTCTCGAGAGCCGCGACGATGCGCTCGAGACCGGCCTGATCCTCCTCGTCGAAGGCCGCAGGCTGGTGCGAGTCAATGTCGAGTACTGCAATCAGCTTTCCCTCCCGGGAGTGCACCGGCAGAACGATTTCCGAGCGGGTCTCAGCATCGCAGGCGATGTGGCCGGGAAAGGCATGGACATCTTCGACCCGTTGCGTTCGGCCCTCTCGGGCAGCAGCGCCGCACACCCCTCGGTCGAAGGCAATCTCCAGGCAACCCACGGGGCCTTGGTAGGGGCCGATGCGAAGCAAGTCCGGTGCGACGACGCGATAAAACCCTGTCCAACTGGCCTGAGGAATATGGCGGTGGAGAATGCACGCCGCCGTGGCCATCACGGCGATCGGATCCTCGATGTCCCTTAGCACGGCGGCCAGCTCTTGCTGAGCCGCTCGGTATCGATCGGACTTGGTGGCGGCGCTTTCCATCTTCCTATCGTAGCGTGATCGTCGGCGTTTCGGGGCACGATCATCGTCTTCGATGCGGTCCGAAAGTGTTTTTCTGGCGCCGCCTCGATCCGATGACGATGAGCGCAATTTGGGTTCCCAACTCCGATTGAGATAAACTCATCGATTGAGGGTATTGTCCCTCTCGCGACGATTCGTCGCGATCCGTTTCCCCACCCGAATTCCTCGTTCAGAGCAAGTTTCGTCATGGACAGTTCCTCTGGAGACACGATCTATGTCCAATTCAGCAGCGCCCGGCGCCTCCGGTGCCGTTGAAGTCGGGCAGGCGGCCCCCGCCTTCTCGCTCGTTCACCAACCCGGCCAGGATCCGATTCAATTGTCGGACTATGCCGGTGAGCAGAACGTCGTTCTGCTGTTTTTCCCCCTCGCCTGGAGCTCAGTATGCACCGAAGAGCTGTGCTCGATCCGCGAAAACTACAGCCGCTACGGTGCCCTCGATGCGGAGATTCTCGGCATCAGCGTCGACAGTCCCTTTGCACTGCAGGCCTGGTCGAAAGAGGAGTCCTTTCCTTTCCCACTGCTCTCGGATTTCAATAAAGAGGTTTCCGGTCGCTACGGCGCTCTCTATGACGAGTTCTTTGGCATGCAGGGAGTTTCGAAGCGGGCGGCCTTCGTGGTGGATAAGCAAGGCATTGTCCGCTACGCGGAGGTGCTTGAGAATGCCGGAGAACAGCCGAATTTCAAGGCGATTGCGGAAATTCTGGCGGATTCCGAGGGTAGCTGAAGACAGCGCGAGTAGTATTCGATGGGGTCGATCTACTGACTAAAGATTGCAGATCGCATTGACAGGTACGGTGCGTGAAATGATAATGAGCAAGGGCGCGAGTTATTCTGATCATGAAACGCCCTTCGAAGGAATGAATTCTTAGAAGAGAACCCTAGAAGAGGAGGCGGCTCATGGCCAATGCCAAACTGTTGACTTTGTCCGAAGTGTCGAGGCGGGCAAACATTTCGATGCCGACGTTGCAGCGCTACAAGAAGGAGTATCAAGACCGTATTCCTTCGCAGGGAGAGGGCCGGAAACAGCGCTATCCCGCCAGCGCGATTGCAGTCTTCCAGCAGATCAAGAAGGAGAATGTGAGCAAGCGCGGTCGGCCTAGCCGACAGGCTTCCTCGTCCGGTGCCAAGGCGAAGGCGAAGGGCGGTCGACGGGCCTCTTCGAGGCGTCAAAGCAAGAAGGCATCGCCGGCGAAAAAGGGGGATTTGCTGACGTTGAAGGAAGTGTCCAAGCGCGTAGGGGTTTCTTACCCGACGGCTTCTCGCTATGCGAAGATCCATCAGGATGAGATTCCTTCCGAGGGAGAGGGTCGGAAGCGCCGGTATCCGGTGAAGGCGGTCGATGTTTTTAAGCGCTTGAAGAAGGAGAATGCCGGTCGGCGCGGTGGCCGGCGGAAGGCCTCTACCGGGCGTTCGGCTGCGCCTGCAGTCCGAACTGTGCGCGGCCGTGGCCGGAAAGCAGGCAAGAGCGAGAGTGACTTGGTGAAGCGCATCCAGGCCTTGGAAAAGTCACAGTCGAGCCTGGAACAGCAAGTGCGGGCGCTCATCAAACAGAATCGAAAGCCTTTGCGGGTAACGATACAGCGCGTTTGATCGACCTCGCTAGTCGCAGTGATTTTGAAAGGCCGCCTGTGCAGGCGGCCTTTTCGTTTGCCAAAGATAAAGAGTTCTTACGTTTCGGATCAAGGGTTTCTATATGAAGGTGTAGCAGCCTATGTTGGAGTTCGCGATCGAAGGTGGTCCCACCCTTGGATCGGCAGCGGGACCCTACGTCTCCGCTCGCTGCGCCAGATGCCCTTTTCTTTGACGATCTTTCCGATCCGTCGACAGCCCGTGCCGTCCGGGGCGGAGACCCTCTCGCCCGAGGGCAGGGTGAACAAGAGTACGTAGTCTTCGCCGCCGCCGAGAGCGAGATCTCCGAGGTCGGCGTCGAGGGCAGCCGCCAGTTCTTTCGTTTGGGGGGCAAAAGGTAACGGAGCATCGATCACCGCTCCAACCCCACTTTCGCGACATAGGCGGTCGAGATCGAGGGTCAAACCGTCGGAAACATCCATCGCGGCACCTTGCCGGTGAGCGGTTGCCAGGGCTTGACCGAGGGGAATCTGTGGTTTCGGTTCCAAATGCCGGCGAACGGCTCGACGAGCGGTCTTGGCGAGGTGAGGGGAGATGCCCGGCGGTAGGTCGATCCGGGAGCCCCGGCGCCGGGCTCCTCGGGCGACCAGCCGGCAACCGAGGGCGGACTCTCCGAGGCTGCCGCCCACCCACAGGGCGTGGCCCGGCCGGGCCGCTCCGCGCCGCAGCCAGCGACCGTCGGGTGCCTGTTCGCCGACCACCGTCAGGGTGGCGACCACCCTCTCCGGGGAGTGGGCGAGATCGCCGCCGCTGAGGATGAGCTGGTGAGTGTCGCAGGCGGCGAGGAGGCCTTCGAAGAAGCTTCGGCGATCAAACCCTTCCGGACTGGACAGGGCGGCGAAGGCGTGGCGCGGTACCGCGCCCATCGCCGCCAGATCGGACAAGTTGACGGCGACCAGCCGGCGCCCGATCTGGCGCGGATCGAGATCTTCCGGAAAGTGGACGCCGCCGATCTGACTGTCAACGCTGACGGCTGTTTCGCCCGCCGCCGGCAGGATCGCGGCGTCGTCACCGGGACGCATGGGATCCCCGGGATCCCCTCCGCCACGACGCCGCAGCCACCGTAGAAGGCGGTCTTCTTCGTTCACGCCGGCGAGGTCACCGGGTGGAGGCTCCGAGGCCGGCGGGTGTGCGCGCCTCGGAGGTCGCTTTCTTGGAGGTGGCCGTTCGTTTTTTCTTGGTAGAGCGTTTCGCTTTGCGGGCAGGGGCGCGGAGGAGGACGAGGTCGAGCACCTGGTCGACGGTTTCGACGAATCGGAACTCGATGCCCCGCTTGATCGCTTCCGGTACCTCCGGCAGATCGCGTTCGTTGAGCTTTGGCAGGGCAATGGAGGTGACCCCAGCCAGCTTGGCGGCCATTACCTTCTCTTTCAAGCCGCCGATCGGCAGCACGTCTCCCCGCAAAGTGATCTCCCCGGTCATGGCGATGCGGCGATCCACCGGGCGGCCGACCAGTACCGAAACCACCGCCGCCGCGATGGTGATGCCGGCGGACGGTCCGTCCTTTGGGATGGAGCCGGCCGGAGCGTGGATGTGGATGTCGTGGGTCGCGAAGAAGTCATCCGCCGCAGCCGGGTGGTGGGCGGCATAGGAGCGGGCGTAGGAAACCGCCGCTTGGGCGGACTCCTGCATCACCTCGCCGAGCTGACCGGTGAGAACGATCTTGCCCTTGCCGGGCACCGCCACCGCCTCGATGAACATCAGATCGCCGCCGGCGGCGGTCCAGGCCAGGCCGGTGGAAACGCCGATACGGTCGTCCCGCAGCAGTTCCTCGCTGTGGTGGCTGGGCGGCCCGAGAAGGCGCGCCACGTCCTCCGAGCCGAGGGAACGAGGCTCTTCCAACTCGCGCCCCTCCTCGCGCCCGCGGGCCACTTCGACGGCCACCTTGCGGCAGAGGCCGCCAATCGATCGTTCGAGATTGCGCAGTCCCGCTTCGCGGGTGTAGTCGCTGATGATGCGGACGATGCCCGGCTCGGTGATCTCCATCTGTTCGGGACTCAGGCCGTGCTCGGCGATTTGTTTTGGCACCAGGTGCCGGCGGGCAATCTCGAGTTTCTCGGCGGCGGTGTAGCCGGAGAGGCGCAGCACCTCCATGCGGTCCAGGAAGGCCGGCTGGATCGGGTCGAGGAGGTTGGCTGTGGCGATGAACAGCACCTTGGACAGGTCGTAGGGCATCCCCAGGTAGTGGTCGACGAAGGTCGAGTTCTGTTCCGGATCGAGCACCTCGAGGAGCGCAGAGGAGGGATCGCCGCGGTAGTCGGCGCCCACTTTGTCGATCTCGTCGAGCATGAACACCGGGTTGCCGGTGTCCGCCTGCCGCAGCCCCTGCAGAATGCGGCCAGGCAGAGCCCCTACGTAGGTACGACGGTGTCCGCGGATCTCCGCCTCGTCCCGCACCCCGCCGAGGGAGATGCGCACGAATTCGCGATCGAGGGCGCGGGCGATAGAGCGGCCGAGGGAAGTCTTGCCGACTCCCGGCGGGCCGACGAAGCACAGCAGCGGCCCCCGCGCGTCGGCCTTGAGCTTGCGCACGGCGAGGTACTCGAGAATTCGCTCCTTGATCTTTTCGAGGCCGAAATGGTCTTCGTCGAGCACCTTCTGGGCGGCGCCGAGGTCGAGGCGGTCGGTGCTGGTCTTGTTCCATGGCAGCGCCGTCATCCAGTCTAGATAGGTGCGGATGATCGAGGTCTCGGCGCTCTCCGGATGGCTCCGCTCGAGGCGCCGGATCTGCCGCTCGAGTTCCTCCAGGGCGCTGTCCGGCAGTTCCTTCTCCCGCGCCGCCTCGCGGTAGGCCCGGATCTCGGCGGTCAGCTCGTCGCCTTCGCCGAGTTCGTCTTGGATCGCCTTCAACTGCTGGCGCAGGTAGTACTCCCGCTGGCTGCGGTCCATCTCGCCGCGCGCCTGGTTGGAGATCTCGTGCTGCATGGTCAGGAGCTGGATCTCCCGCGCCAGCAGGGCCCCCACCCGCCGCAAGCGCTCCGCCGGGTCGAAGGTCTCCAGAATCTCCTGCGCTTCGCCGAGCTTCAACTCCAGATTGCTCGCCGCCAGGTCGCTCAGACGGCCCGGCTGTTCGAGGTTGGCGGCGATCACCATCACTTCCGGCGAGATGCTCTTGCCCAGTCCCGAGGCGCGGTCCAGGTCGTCTTTGACGCTGCGCACCAGGGCGGCAATCTCCAGTTCGCCGTGCTCCGAGTCCTCCGAGGAGTCGTCGGCTTCCGCTTCCTGGTCTATGGCCCCTGCCTCGGGGCCGGCGGGTTCTGGGATCGGCGTGATGCGCGCCTGGAAGTAGGGAGCCGTCTGGCCGATGTGCTCGATACGGGCACGGGAATGGCCCTGCACCAGAATGCGGATGCGGCCGTCCGGTAGCTTGAGCATGCGCATGATCACCGCCACGGTGCCGACGGCGTGGAGGTCTTCCGAAGTCGGCTCGTCGTCGCCGGCCGTTTCATCGGCCGCGCGCTGGGCGACCAGCATGATCAGCCGGTCTTCGGCCAGAGCGCGATCCACCGCCAGCACGCTCGGATCCTGACTGATCGAGAGCGGAACGATGATGTACGGGAAGACCACCGTGTCCTTGAGCGGCAGGACCGGCAGGACATCCGGAATTTTTAGGACTTCGGGTTCTTGGGCCATCGTGTCTCCGGCGCTCCGGTGGGTGCGGGCGCGCTATGCCTTCCGGCTCTCCGGGGCTCCAACCAATCCTTTCAAGATCTCTTTGAAGCCTTCGACATCCTCGAACCGCCGATAGACCGAGGCGAAACGTACGTAGGCCACTTGGTCGAGACCCTTCAAGCCTTCCATTACAAAGGAGCCGAGATCCTGGGTGGAAATCTCCCGGTCTTCCTGCTGGTGCAGCAGGGACTCCACCTCGTCGGCGATGTTTTCCAACCGGCGGGAGGGGACCGGCCGCTTCTCGCACGCCTTGAACATGCCCGCCATCAGCTTCTTGCGGCTGAACTCTTCGCGGGTGCCGTCCGATTTGACCACCATGTACGGAATGTCCTCGATCTGCTCGTAGGAGGTAAACCGCCGAGCACACTCCAGGCACTCCCGGCGCCGGCGAATCGTGGCGCCGTCGTCGCGTTCGCGGGAATCCACCACCCGATCGCGGTTGGAAGAGCAGAATGGACACTTCATGGGAGGAATCTCCGAGGGTTCGTCAGGCGTCGTCCGGGAGGGGCATGTTTCATGCTCCGCGGGGACGATCCTACTCTCGCGCCTGGAGAGCGATCTGAAGTCGGAGAAGGAGCTTTTCTAGCTGGCTGGGATTGTCGAGATCGATCTGCAGGCCCCGCACCGCGTCGACCACCTCGCTGTTCTCGTCCTCGACCTGCATCGAAATCGTCAATCGGCGGACGCGCTCGAAGTCCGCTCGTTGTAGGGTCAAAGCAATGCTGCGGCTCAACTCCCCGAGGCCGTTGCTCGACCGCTCGATGGCGTGCCGCGACGGTCCTCCGCGTCCTGGTGCCGGTGCCGCGGCGGGGGTTCTTTGCTCTTCCCGCCGTGGCAGGGGTTTGGCGCGGCTGGAGGCGAGGGCGGCCTGGCGCAGCGCGTCCAGTTCGCCGAGGACATCGCGCTCGCGGCGCGTTCGGGTTCCCGCAGCGGTGCCCGCGGGAGGTGGGTTCTCGGTCGCTGGCGCGGGTTCGAGCTCTTTGGGATCCTGGTCACTCGCGGGCGCGGGCTTCGAGTCCACCTGGTTCGGCGAGCCTTGAGCGGTCTCCGGCGCCGCGGCCGGTGGCGCGAGAACCTGCGAATCCGGGTGAGAGGCTCCTTGGCGAGGTACCGTTCCTTGCCCGGCGGGAGTCTCCACATCGGCGTCCCGCGCCAAACGCTGACGGAGCGAGAGGAGAGTCAGTTTCGAAATGCCTTTGAGGGTTTCAAATACCCCCTGCCCGTGAACCGCCGACGCTTCGAAGGCCTGCCAGTCCTGGGTGTTGAGGGCGTCGTCCATCTCTTCGACGCTCAGGATGTCTGGCAGGTCGCGCTTATTGTATTGCAGCACCAGCGGAATGGTGTCCACCGACAGGCCCATCTGGGCCAGGTTTTCTTCCAGGTTCTGGAAGGACTCCAGGTTCGCCTGGCGCATGGCGCGCTGCGAGTCTGCCACAAAGACCACCCCGTCCACGCCCTTCAAGACGAGCTTTCGGGTGGTGTTGTAAAACACCTGCCCGGGCACCGTGTAGAGCTGAATGCGGGTGCTGAAGCCGGAAATCTGACCCACATCCAGGGGCAAGAGATCGAAGAAGAGGGTTCGATCGGTCTCCGTTTCGAGGGATACCATCTCCCCTCGGGAGGTGTCCGCGGTGGCGTTGTAGATATGGGTGAGATTGGTGGTTTTCCCGCACAATCCGGGGCCGTAATAGACGACCTTGGCGGCCATCTGCATCGTGCTGTAATTGAAGAAAACCATGAGTGTCGACGGGCTTTTTAGGCGAACAGGAAGCTTAGCACCGGCCTATCAAGGGGTCAAGAAAATCGAAAATCCGTCTTCGGTTGCCCGCTCCCCTTGGCCGGGGTCGATGTCTGGCGTCGGGGTCCCGTTTTGATCCGTCAACGCTGCCTTGGGGTGGACCCGTGCTCTCTCCGATGAGCGCATTCCGCTCTCGTGCGGCTGACGGGGTTGGAAGGAGACCTGGGTCCGCTTTGATCCACCGAGCGAAATGGACACCAGTTTGCCAAAGAGGATCGGTCCGTACCGCCTCGAAAGGCTTCTCGGGCGGGGCGGCATGGGCGAGGTCTGTTTGGCGCACGATCATCGGCTCGATCACCGTGTCGCCATCCAGCACGCGCGCCCAGACTCCGACAATCCTGTCGTTGCCAAGCCCTCGAACCCACGCAATACACATCGATTGCCTTCGGCTTTCGGTGCCGGCGCACCGGTGTCCGTCCTTCTATGGACTCAGCCGGTGACTGTTACGATGGCGCTCTGTGAGACATGATTCGCAGCCCTGGAGTGTGACCGGGGCAGTCTCGGTAACGTAGAGTCTTCGCTCGATTCGAAGAATTTCTGGGAACTTTTGGGATGACGTGGCGAGCACCCATCTGGATTGCGGCGATGGCCCTGGTCTCTGTTGGTGTGACCAACGCTAGCCCTGCGCCGGCGTCCGTCGAGCGCGCCCTGAGCCCGAGTGAGTTCAGCGAGCATCTGGCGGAGCAGGCAGGGGCCGATCATCGGGTGGCTTGGAAAGAGCCAGGAGTCGCCCGGCTCCAGGCGCCGATGCAGGCCTTGGTCGCCGAAGTCGACCGGCTGGGCCTGCACTTGATCTCGGACAGCGAGGACGAGCTCGGTCGGTTACGTTTGCAGCCAAGCCGTGTCGGCCGCGGCACCCAGCGGTATCCCGTGGGTGCGGGCCAGGTCAGCATGCAAGACTCGCTGGTACGGCTGAGTCGACCAGGCCTGGTCGAAGAGTTCAGCACTAGCAGTGAGGGCATCCGCCAGGACTTTCTCCTCCCGGAGCGACTT